>JAGUYV010000301.1 GCA_020061125.1 bacterium
CATGGCCATGTCCCGCGCGGGCGTGCCGCTGCGCCAGTTGGATCCGGCTTCGGCGATGATAAATGTCCGGTCCGCGGGCAAAGGGTTTTCACTCATGTCTGAAAACTCCCGGGATCAAATGTCTCGTTCCATGACGATGGCGCGCTGTGCGAATCCTGCTTTTTCATAGAAGTTCATGGCCTTGCTGTTGCCTGGCTTGACTTCGACGAGGAGTTTGCCCACGCCGAGTTCCTGTGCGAGCCATGCGCCCAGGGCGTTGATGGCGTCCGCGCCCAGGCCCCTTCCACGCGCGTGTTCGGGCCCGATGAGGATGCCGAGCGTGGCTTCCGCGGGAGCGCCCTGCTTGCGCGCAATGGCGTAAGTGAGCGTGCCGATGAAATCGAGGGTTTCACGGTTCGTGATCGCCAGAGTGTCGCCGGTTGCGGAACGGCGAAGTTTTTCCACATCGCGCCCCATTTGATCCGGGGTCACGCTGCGGCGGTAGAACAGGTGCGCAACCCCGGGGTCGTTGCGCCATGCGCACGCCTGCGCGTATTCGCTCTCTGCGATGGGACGCAGAACGGTTTTCTGTCCCGTGATTTCACGCGGCACGGCAGGCCTCCGCAGGGGCTATTTCTCGTGGATTTTCTTGTTCCAGGCGCCCAACTCGCGCACCATGTCTTCCTTGATACGCGTGAGTTCCTCGTCGCTGAAGTCCGTGAAATTTACGCGCACTTTCTCGCCCTGTTCCCCGAGATTGAGGAGGTGTTCTTCCTCGTCCGGGATTTTGCCCATTTGCATGGCTATGTCGTAGAGCGTTGTCTTGGGGTAGGGGGTCGCGAAGAATATCACCTCGGGCGCGAGGTTGAGTTCCTTGCAGAATTCCACGGTTTCGCGCACGGTTTCATGGGTTTCACCGGGCAGGCCCGCGATGAACGAGCAGTCGGCCCAGCCCAGATGCTTCTGGGTCAGGCGGATGGCGGTTTTGGCCTGTTCCACGGTGACTTTCTTTTTGATCCGGTCCAGAATGGTCTGGCTTCCCGACTCGATGCCGTAGCCGATGAACACGCACCCGGCTTCTTTCATGCGCACGATCATCTCTTCGGTCATGATGTTCACGCGGCCCGCGCAACCCCAGGTCACGCCCATGTTCTCCCGGGTCATGATCTCGCAGAAACGGCGCACATTCACTTTATTAATGATGAAGCAGTCGTCAATGAAATGGATGTATTGCACATTATAGCGGCTTTTGAGTTCCGCGATTTCCGCCACGATGTTCTCCGCGCTGCGGAATCTGTATTTCACGCCCATGAAGTCGTGGTAGCAGAAGGTGCAGTCGTAGGGGCAGCCGCGTGACGAAAGCACATTCATGCTGCGGCGGTGTTCGGTGTCCGGGGCGATGGAGCCGTCGTCCCACTTGTTGAGGTTCACGGCCCCGATGGGATTTTCGCAGTAAATGTCCATGGGAAACAGATCCCAGCGCGGAAATGGCAGGGAGTCGAGGTCCATGATCGGTGAGCGCGGGGCCGTGGCGTGCGGCTTGCCCGAGGCGTCGCGGTACCAGATGCCGGGCACTGTTTCGAGGTCCCGGCCATGCGCCAGTGCGTCGAGCAGTTCGCTGGTGGTGTTTTCGCCCTCGCCGATGCACAGGATGTCCACGGCGGTTTTGTCCATCATCACATGCGGCACGCTTGTGGCGCAACTGCCGCCCGCGATGATGGTTTTGTCCGGGTGAAGCCTGCGCACGGTCTGGATCAGATCCTTGATGATCCTGTATATTGTTACCAGGCCGCCGATGCCGAATACATCCGCATCGGACGAGGCGATGGCGCGCTCGAGTTCTTCGCGCGAAGGGCGCAGCGCGTTGATGTCGTACACTTCGATATCCCAGTCCGGATTGCGTTCCCCGATCACGGCGGCAAGATACCCCAGGCCGGAGGGATACACATTCGGCAGAGACCATTCACGAATAGGCGGGTTCAGAAGTAATAGTTTCATAATTATTAGTATCGGCGCGGCAGGCGGCGCACTTGACATATTTACACAAATTCTGTGCCTCGGAGTGTATACAGGACAAGTCAAATTCAGGAATGACTTGTTTTGGTTTGTTGAAATTGTGAATAATTAAGAAAAGGATGGAGCCATGAATCCGCCCATGCATTTGGGAATCCACACGGGCCTGGGCGATGAAAAATACAGCATATTGCTTGAGACCGGTGTTGTGCCACGGCCTGGCGCGGGATGCGTCAAGGCCATTTTCCCGGTGAATGAACTTGAACGGGCTGGAGCGTGTTTCAACAGTTGAATACGCACACGGGAGTCCGGGCATGTCACAAGCAATGGCAAGCACAGAAATCATGAATCACGAGAGCGACAACAAGCCAGTCCTCGCCAGTGTACAGGCATGGGAACTGCCCGTGCGTTCGCGCGCCATGGACATTGTGTTTCATGCGTTTCAAATCCTGTTGAGCGCGGCCGGGCTGATCGTGTTTTCGCCGCTGTTTCTCGTGGTTGCGATCCTGGTGAAAATCAATTCTCCCGGCCCGGTGTTCTACAGGGGCGCACGAATCGGCAAAGGCAACACGCTGTACAAGCTCGTCAAGTTTCGGACCCTGCCCGTTCAGTACGAGCAGTCCGTGGGTGACCGCGTGCTCACGCAGAAAGAGCGCATCAACGGACTTTTCGCGGCCATCGTAGTGCGCAGCAAGCTCGACGAACTGCCGCAACTCATAAATGTTATCAAAGGCGACATGAATTTCGTGGGACCGCGCCCCGTGCGTCCCATCATTTATTCCAAATATTCAAAAACCATACCGGGATACAACCGCAAATTCGCGGTCAAGCCCGGCATCACCGGCCTGGCCCAGATCATCGGCGGTTATTACATGGACCCCCGAAAAAAGCATAAATATGATATGCTTTACATGGAGCGCAGATGTCTGCTGCTCGATATGAAACTCATTGCGCTCACTTTCCTGACTCTGGTCTTGAGCCGCCGGATTATGAAGCTTAAAATTACGGAACGGTTCCTGGGATTCGAACTTGGAGTGGATGAAGACGAACTCGAACCCACGGCCGATGACTACAAGAATGTAACGGGGACCTGATTGAACCCGGCAAAACCGACCATGCAAAGAATCGTCATCTCCGTATTCGTCTTGTTGCTCGCCGCCTTGCCCGCAGCGCGTTGCGCTATGGCGCAGGACAATCCGCCCCAGGCCTATCTGATCCAGCCCGAGGATGTCATCGAGATAACGGTATGGCCGGACGACAAAATGTCTCTCAAGACAACGGTGCGGCCCGATGGAACCATTTCATACCCGTTTCTGGGACAGCTCAAGGTTGAAGGCATGACCGTGACCGATCTGACCATGCGCATCGAGGAATCGCTGCTCGGATATTTGAATAACCCCAAGGTCGCGGTCAATGTGACTAATTTCCGCCGCATGCGCGCATTCGTGCTCGGCGCTGTCTTGAATCCCGGCGTTTACGACATTCGCAAGGGCGACACCATCATGGACCTGATCGCGGAGGCCAACGGTTTCTCGGACAAAGCCAAGAAAAGCGAGGTCGCGCTCATCCGTCCGCCCAGGGAACGCCCCCTGCAAATGCAGGAATCTGCTTCCGCTCCCGACGCCTCGGCCGCTCCGGGCGGCGACGCCATGAAATACATCAGTGTCATCAATGTGGCCGAAGTGCTCGGCAAAGGCGAGTTCCCCGTTCAGGATCAGTATCTCCTGCAGGACGGCGACATCGTTTTCGTGCCAACCGGAAAAAAAGTTGACTGGGAGAAAATTTACAAGGTTGTCACTACGGCGTATTTCGCATTCAGCGTTGACAATTTAATCGGTGATTGAGCCGCTGTTTTTTCAACGGGACGCCATGTCCGGCGTTCACTGCGGGCATTTCTGTGTTTGGTTTTATTCCTGCACGCCCCTATAATTCCATTTGAAAACAGAGGCGCGCCGCGCGCGTCCGGAGCCGCCATGATTATCGGCATTGTGGGCGTTCCGCCCTGGGACATGATGCAGGACTATCTGCGCGCCGGGCATTCCATCATTGACCTCGACGAACCCGTGCCGGATCTGCCCGTGCAGGATGTATTCCTGCCCAACGCTTATTGCTCGATCCTCAAGCGCGTGGTGAGCAACATCTTCGGCCTGCGCGAGCGCGGCGGGCTGGATCTGGTTCTGGCCACGGTGGGAGAATGCAAGTGCGACGGCATGCGCAACATCGCGCGATGGCTTGAAAATACCACGGATATTCCAGTAAAGCAGGTGCGTAACGGCAATATGCTGGGCGCCGGGCATCCCATCTGCGACAGTGGCCTGCCCCTGCCGGAAAAGTTCGAGCGCATCGTGAGCAGCGTATACGAGCCTGCGCCTGCATCCCTGGGGCCGCGCCTGGCGCCAGTCGAACCGGTGTGCGGATTCTGGGGCGTGCCGCCATACGATTTCGACATCGCAAGTTTGTTCCCGGATCGCACGCGCGTCTTCGGCTGGACCCGATGCATGGAGAACCGGACCCCCGCGGATCTGGACCTCGAGTGTTTCGTGCAACCGGGGCTGCCGACCGTGTTCTTCACGCAGTCGTTCTGCCAGAAAGCCGCGCTTGCGTTCAATCTGGCCAAGGCGCACAACGGGCTGTTCGTGGAGGTGGACAAACGGCTCACCCGCTCCACGGCCGCAAAAATCCAGGCGTTTATCGAATTCAATGTGCAGCAGGAAAAGACCGAATGCCGCAGGACGCGTCCGCGCGCATGACCGGGCAGCGCATTCTCTGACTATGCCATCGCAATCAAAACACACAATTCTTCTGGACTGCGGCACAAGCTACGCCAAGGTGCATTACTGCGGCACGGGCCGGAGGCGCATCATCCCGGCGCGCGACATCATGCGCCATCCAGACCGCTATCGCGTGGCTGCGGCCACCGGACACAACGCCGGGGTCAGAACGCAGACGCGCGTGAACGAGCTTGTCGCCCTGGCGCATGGCGGCCTGGCGTTGATTCCGGACAAAAACTTTACGCTTCTGGACTGCGGCGCGCGCGATGTGAAATTCGTGAAGGTCCGCAACCGGAAGGTGCGCGGCATGGATTGGAACACCGAGTGCGGAGCGTTCACCGGGCAAGTCATCGAGCTGCTGGCGCGATACTTTGATATGGACACTTCCTCACCTTCCGCATCAACGGGCCGCCTGCCCGTGGTATGCGGCGTGCTCGGCATGACCGCCATGTTCGACCGCATCGCACAGGGCGCGCCCCACGAAGTCGCGTTCAGCGAATTCCTGCGAGGCATCGCATTCAACTGCCAGACTCTGGTGGGCCGCCCCGATGTGCTTTACCTCTCCGGCGGCCTGTGCAAGAACCATACCTTCGTCAACAGCTTTTCCTGCGAAGTGCGGACCCTGGGCCGCTATGTGCTCCTGGACGGACTGCTCCGCGCCACGGACGCTTCTCAAATCAAATAATCATCTGACCATAACCATCGCCCCATTGCTTCCCGACGGACATCATGGAGTTCTCTTTGTCCACACGGGTTGCGCGTTTGCCTTGCATCAGGGTATTATCGCGGCAACGGCTTATAATCGCGGCAGGGGCAAGCAAGGAGTCCAATCGGGAAACGGCGGTGTGTTAATGGTTGATCCCACAATGAACGCTATGCGCATGATGCAAATTGCCAATGGCATGAAACCGGATCAGGTTCCGGTGTTCCTGCCGATCGAGAGCGGATTCATGGCGGAGTTCGGAGGCGCGTCGCAGAAGCAGTATCACCACGATCCGGGCATAATGCTGGAGTGCCAGGCGAAGGTCAGCGCACGGTTCGGCGGCCTGACTCCTCTGTACACGGATTTCGGCGTGGTGACCGAGGCTGCTGCGTTCTGTGACATATTCTGGCCAGAGGACGACTCCCCCTGGGCGCACCCGGCCATGGAGACCGCAGCGGATGTTGCGCGTCTCAAGGTTCCGGATGTGGAAAGGGACGGCCTGTTCCCGCAAATCATCGAGTATTTCGAGACCATGAACAATCTGGCGCTCAAGCGGGGCGTGCGGTCCCTGGTTCCGAATCCGCGCGGCCCCGTGGGATTCGGCAGCCTGCGCGGCCCCGTGGTCCTGGCGGCCATGATTCGCGGCATCAACGAATTCCTCATGGATTTGATCCTCGCTCCAAAAGAAATGCACGCGCTCATGGAAATCGCCACGCAGACCCTGCTGGCGTATCTGGATTTGCAAAAAAACCATCTGGGCGGGTTGAGCGCCATTTTCATGTGCGACGATGTATGCGGACTTTTGTCCCCGCACCTGTTTGAAGAATTTTTCATTCCCTACGCAAAGAGGATCTTCGATGCGCACAAGGATGTCATCACGATTTTCCACTGTGATTCGGACATGGCCAAAACCGTGCTCATGGCGCCGCTTACGGGAGCAAAGGCGTTCCACATGGGATACATGCACGACCTGGCGCACCTCAAAGCGGAGATCGGGGGCAGCATGTGTTTGCTGGGAAATGTGCCGCCTGTGCATGTGATGCTGCGGCGGCCCAAAGCAGAAGTTGTAGAAGCGGCCCGGGTGTGCATTGCAAAGGCCGCGCCCGGGGGCGGATTTGGCCTGTCCTGCGGCGGCGTGATTGACCGCGGCACCCCGCCGGAAAACATTGACGCGCTCATCGAAGCCACGGAGTTGTTCGGAAAATATTGAAATGCAGATCACGAATTTTCACGAATAAATGAAGAATCAACACCAAGACAACATGCATTCAATCCATTCGAGACGATTGCTATTCAATTCGTGTGAATTTGTGATCCGGTTTCCCTCAATTACAGAAACGGGCCGAAGCTGATGGCCTCGACGATTTGATCCACATCACTCCAGGGCCAGAGGCGGCCTCGGCCGATGCCGGGGCACAGGCCGCGCAGGTTTTCCCACGACCGGGCGTTGCGCACATGATCCGGCCAGAAGGGAAAAGTGCTGCACTGCATGGGCCGCACCTCGTAGATAGCGCACCCGGTCTCCGTGAGAAATTTGCATGGCTTGTCGTCGGGCATGTTGATTTCATATACATCGCCGTAGTGCGGCCGCAGATGGCGCTCGATGAACGCTTTGAGGTCCATGCCGAAAAATTCCGCCATGGCCGGCGCTTCCCATGCGCCCACATAAACCACGCCGGGGATGGCGCAGCATTTTGTGCATCCGTACTGGCATTGGAACTTCAGCCCGTCCGGGTATTTGATGCGCAGGGAGTTTTTTCTCACGGTTCTGTTCTCGTGCATACGGATCAAGTATAGCTTGTGCGGATGGCCATTGCGAATCGCTGCGCAATGACGGCGTGAACGGCCTGCGCCGGACGCACGATGCTTTTTTGGCGCTAACTGGTATAATATCAGTAAACCAATCGCAATCGTTTTTGTTGTGTATCTTGTTTTGCCGCTTCGCGCGGGCAACAGGGAAAAGCAAGATTGGATTTAACCTTTCAGCGGTATGAGAGTCCTAACAGAAAAACCCGGAGGATATCATGCGAAAAACGCTCGGAAATCTGTTTGCCGTTTTTCTTTTGACTCTGGCACTGTCCGCGGCGGCGCGGTCCGCGGAAATCGAGGGCGCGGCGGCTGTTTCGTCCATTGCCGGACAAGTGGAGCGGAAATCCGGATCCGGTGACTGGAAACGCGCGGCGCAGGGCGCGCTCGATCTCATCGACCCTCTCATGAACGGCAATAACGCTCATCGACGGCATCGCGCGGCAGTGGAAATTGACGATTTCGCCGGCGTCGGTGTCGCGCACCCGCACGTTGTGCACGTCATGGATCGC
>JAGUYV010000043.1 GCA_020061125.1 bacterium
AAGGCCGCGTGAACGGCGCCGTGGCCGACGGTCTGCTGCACCAGCTTCTGGACGGCGACGAGCGGTTTGTGCGCGAACCGGGCGGCGCGCGCCGATGGAACCTGGCCTGCAACAGCGACCCCACGCCCCTGGACAATGTCAAATTTCTGGTTCTGGATGTGGAGACCACGGGCGGCCAGCCCAGTTACAACCGGGTCATCGAGATCGGCGCGTTCCACCTGTGCGGCGGCGAGGTGGGCAAGAGTTTCATCACTCTCGTGAATCCCGGCCGCAGCATTCCGCTTGGCATCACTTTTCTCACGGGCATCAAGAACGAGGATGTGGCGGACGCTCCGCGGTTCGACGACATCGCCGACAGCCTGCTGCTGTTCTGCGAGGACACCGTGTTCGTGGGCCACAACGCCATGTTCGATTTTATGTTCATCAACACGGAACTGCAGCGGTGCGGCCGCCCGCATCTGGAGAGCGCGGTGGTGTGCACGGTGCGGCTCGCACGCCGCCTGCTTCCAGAGCTGGCGTCGCGCAGCCTGGATTTTGTGGCCGCCCATTTCGGCATCGTGTTCGGCCCTGAAGACGAGCGCCACCGCGGCAGCGGCGACGCCTGGGCCACGGCCCATGTCCTCAATCATCTCATTGCCATGGCGCGTGAGCGCTACGATGTGCACACGCTCGAAGAGCTGCTCCGTTTTCAGGCCATTCCCCCTGCGAAGTTGCGGTGAGGGGGCAGCGGGCAGGGTGCAGAGCGCATATTAAAGCGGGTAGCGAGCAGGGAAAGCAGCAGCCGGAGTAATGCGCTCCAAACGCGAACAGCAGTCATAAGGAGCGCGATTGCGATGTCGCCGCAGTTGCCGCGCGGCAACAAACATTTTCACGCAAACAAATCCGAATCCCCGGTTCTCCGGAGCCCCGGCCTCACTGCTTTTTTTCCAGGGTCTGCTTAATGAGTTGTTCCGTTTGAGGACTGACGGCTTCGGCGCCGAGCAGATTGTAGGTCTCGGGGTCGGTGTATTTAAGGTCCAGATAGAGAATGAACTGCCTGTTCACGAACGGTCCGGAGAAGCGCACATTGGGGCTGTCCGTATAGATGGTGATCGGTTCCTGGCGCGGTTTGCCCTTGAAAACGCGTACGGATTTGGCCGTGAGCACGAACAGGGTCTGCATATTGTCCTGGAGTTCGGGTTCCGCGGCCTTGATGTGGGCCTTGACGATGACATCGGCCTCCCGAATCAGAGACAGGGTGTCGCGCGACACCTGGCTGATCTCGGTCTGCGTCTGCATGGCCATTTCCTTGGTGAGGCGGTTGTAGGCCTGGGCGCGCTCGCGCACGGCTTCGAACACGGCGTTGCGCAAAGCGGGATCGTTGCCGTAGAAATAGCACACCACGGTGACGCCCAGGGTGGGGAATTTGCGCTCGAACTGGGGCACGGGATCGAGCTTTTCCTCGATGCCGCGCACCTGCACAACGATGCTCACGGGCTTGGTCTGGTACACGATCTGGTTGATGCCGGCATAGGCGCCCTTGCCGCGCTTGAGGCTGCCCGCGCCCACGCCGGTCATGGCGCTGCTGCGTTTGCCAAGGGCCGTGAAATCCTTGAGGATCTGGTCCATGATGGAATTGCCCGCGCTCACAATCTGCTTTTCCATGTCCGCGCGGCGCACGCGCATGTTCAGCGTGTTGGATTCCGTGGTGCCAAGCCACCAGTTGTGCTGGTTTTTCTCGTAATTGAACACCTGTGAGCTATAGGCGACATAGAGTGTGTGGTCGCCCGTGCCGAGATTGAAAAAGTCGAATTCCAGAATCGGCGTTTCCTCGGACGGCTTGATGTGGACCACGCTTGCGTTTCTCACGAGCAGCTTCTTGTTGTAAATGCCGGAGGCGGCGACCTGGCGTCCGTCCAGGAACACGCGGACAAAAGAGGAGTTGCGCTGGATCGCGCCCGGAAATTCGTTTTTGATGGTGATGGTCTGGTTGGTCATGTTGCGGAAGGTGGCCACGATTTTGGTGGGCGTTTTGGCAACGGAGCGCAGGGTGATGCGCAGGCCAGGGGCCGCGGGGGGCGGCTTGAGGCCGTCGTCTTTTTCTTTTTTCGGCTGTGCGCCCAGCGGCGGCTTGGCGCCTCCGGGCTGGGCCAGGGCCGTTGCGGAAAAAAACGCCAGCAGCAGAACCGCCAGCGGCAGAATGCGCGTTCTCATGTCCGTGTACGCCCCCTCTTGTTGCGGCGCTCCGGCGCCCGGCCGCGCCGGGCGCCTCGATCCATTCTAACGGATTGCGCCCCCGGTGTCCAAGCCGCGCAGAGTGTAGGTCAGGCCGTGCCGGTCCAGGCCTCTTTTTCGATTTCCTTCTTGATGCTGCGGAAAAACGACTGCAGGTTTTTCGTGACCATCCTCCCGATGAACGGCTCAATGATTTCCACGAGTTTGCGGGCCACATTGCCGCCGAACCCGGTCCAGCCCTTGTGGTCTATGGTCATGGCGCCGGTGATAACAAGGTGCGCGCCGCCGCCGTGCGCCTCGACCCACGAGGTGCCCCGGCAGTCTACATATTCGGTGAACACGGGCGTTTCCACCTGCCAGTCCGCAGTGAGTTTTTCATGGTCAACCACATAGTGCTCTTTCCAGTCCATGTCGTTGCCGCCCATGAAAGGGCGCATCACGGCGGGCATGTTTGCGCTGGCGAAAACCTGAATGGTGATGTGTTCGCGGCCGTCCGCCCCGGTCTCGCGGCGCAGAACCTGAATGCGGCTCACATTGGGCATGAATTTCACATAATCCGTGAAATCCACCATGGAGCGCTGCAGCACCTCGCGGGGGCTGGCCTGAAAGGTTTCCGAAAGGTTGAACCGGTACATGGAGAACTCCCGCGCGGCCCGCATGCGGCGGGCGCGGCATGGAAAATTGTAACGGAGCGGAGCGGCGCGCGCAACGCCGCGCTGCACGGCCATGAAAAAGGGAGCCTGCGGCAGGCTCCCTTTGAGCGTCTCGTTTGAACCCGCGGCGGGCGGGTCACCAGATTACCGCGAAGACCAGTTCTCCGTGGCTGAAGCAGATGTCCTCGCCGTCCTGCTCCACGCAGATTTTTTCCTCGTCGCGGTACGAAACGCCGGGTCCGCCGGGCAGTCCGATCTGTGCGAATGATTCAAAGAAATTGTGCATGTGCGTCACCTCCACAGGGGGATCCTGAAATGTAGAAAATACAACACGGGAACCGGATCGAGGTTCCGTGGAGCGGATGAATGCGCTGGCGCGCCGTGCGGCGGGGCAGGGCGCGCGTCACAGCTCCATGATCTGGCCGCCGCACACATTGATGGCCTGACCGGTGATGTAGCGGGACTCGTCGCCGGCCAGGAATGCGGCCGCCGCGGCCACCTCGGCGGGCGGCGCCAGATAGCCCAGGGGCACGCGCTTTTGCAGTTCCTTCTCGCGCTGCTCGAAGGTTTCGTTGAATACCGCGGCCTCCATGGCGATGCGGTGCTGCTGCAGGTCGGTCATGATCAGGCCGGGGCACAGGGCGTTGGCCCGGATTTTCAAAGGCGCCAGTTCGAGCGCGGTGATGCGGGTAAGCATGATGACCGCGGCCTTGGACACGCAGTACGCGCCGTTCATGGCCACCGGGGCCTTGCCCGCGCGGGACGCCATGTTGATGATGCTGCCCGGGCGGCCCGCCATGAGGGGCACGGCGGCGCGCGTCATGCGAAAGGTTCCGTGCAGATTTACATCCATGGTCTTGAGCCAGGCGTCCTCGTTGTAGCTCACCACGGGGTTGGGCGCGCCCGCGGCCGTGCCCGCGTTGTTCACCAGAATATCCACGCGCTTGAATTTGTCCTTTATCAGCGCCATTGCGTGCGCGATGCTGTCCGCGCTTGTGATGTCCAGATCCACGGCCAGGCACGGCGCGCCGTGCGCGCGCTCCATGTCCGCGGCCATCTGGTTCATGGCGTCCGCGTCCGCGAATGTGATCGCGCCCCCGGCGCCGGGCGGCGCCACGAGATCCGCAATCACCGTGGCGGCGCCGCATGAGGCCAGTTTCTCGACAATGGCGAATCCGATGCCCGAGCGCTTGCCCGCGCCGGTCACGATGGCGGTCTTGCCTTCAAGTTTGTAGTCCATGGTTCCGGTCCTGTCCTTCCCGCTGGTGTCAGATTCCATGAATTGTACACCACAAAGCCTCGAAAAACATTTTGGGCACGGTTGCCCGGATGTGATAGAATAGGGTCGTTTGAAACCGGACATTCCGATCACAATCAGCCCGCGGCGCGCGTGCGCGGCGGGAACGGGAGGAGCTTCTTATGCCTATTGACGTGCAGAAAGCCATGGCCGCGGATATCCCGGCGCTGGACTTCGAGTTCACCACGCGGGATGTGATGCTGTACGCCCTGGGGGTGGGCGCGGGCGTGCCCGCCACGGACCCGGCGCAGCTCAAGTTCACATTCGAGAACGGGTTGAAATGTCTGCCCACCTTCGGGGTGGTGCCGCCGTTCCCGGCGCTCATGAAAGTCATCGGGCATCCGGGCCTGCAGTTCAACCCCATGATGCTGCTTCACGGGGAACAGTATCTGGAAATCCGCAAGCACCCCATCCCGGTCAAGGGCAAGCTCACCAACAAGCCGAAGATACAGGCCATCTACGACAAGGGCAAGGGCGCGGTGGTGCTGCTGGACTGCGTGACCACGGACGAAAAGGGCGACGAAGTGTTTTTCAACACCTTCAGCCTGTTTCTGCGGGGCGAGGGCGGGTTCGGCGGGGATCCGGGACCCAAGCCCGCAAACGAGGCCCCGGATCGCGCGCCGGATAAAGTCGTGGAGATGAAGACCCTGCCGCAGCAGGCGCTGATCTACCGTTTGAGCGGCGACAGCAATCCCCTGCACGCGGACCCGAATTTCGCGAAAATGGGCGGCTTCGAGAAGCCCATCCTGCACGGCCTGTGCTCCTTCGGCCATGTGGGCCGCGCCGTGCTCCAGGAGTATTGCGGCAACGACCCCGCGAAGTTCAAGAGCATCGCGGTGCGGTTCAGCAAACATGTGTTCCCCGGCGACACCATCGTTACCGAGATGTGGCAGGAGGGCGAGGACACGATTCTGCTCAAGGCCAAAACCGCGGAGCGCGGCGAGGATGTCATCACCAACGCCGCGGTCAAGCTGAATGTGTAAGTTGCAGTTTTTTTCATAAACATGGTTTTGAAAGTGCGGGGGGGAGCGAAAAAATTCTGGGGACAGGCAACGCTTTCCTTGGGGAAAGCGACCCAGTCCCCGAATTTTTCGAAGACTTGAGCATTGTATGGGTCTGATGTTTGAGAAGTGAAGGAATGTTCAACCTTCCCGATAGAAGGAAACGGTTCGCGTCAGAGAGGGATGCCGCGCTGTGCCTCGCGGATGAGGCCGGTTGCGCCGGTGTCGAAATCGTGGGCCGAGCAGGGCGTGACCTGAAAGGGGCGGTCCGGGAAGGCCTGCGCCGCGGGTTGCGTGGCGTCAACAATGCGGTCCAGTTCCATCCACACATTCGCCGCGCCCTCGAGCACGCACAGCAGATCGAGTTCACCGGCGTCAGGTTCGCTGTAAAGAATGAGTGCGCGCAAGCGTTCGCCGTAGTGCGCGGCGAGCAGGGATTTTATCTGTTCGAGAAGCGGATCGTTCAGCATAAAGGGAAAACGGGCGGCGCCGCGGTCAGCGTTTTTTCCGGCGCGGCTTCACAAGATCGTCGAGCGTGTAATCCGCGAGTTTGTCCACCAGAACCTTATTCACATCGCCCCACATGACGCGGCAGTCGCAATCGCCGGCCTGGGCGCATGCGCCGGGTTCGCCCACGCAGTCAATGATGCTCACCGGTCCTTCCACGGCTTCGAGAATTTCCAGCACCGTGATTTCGCCGCCCGGCTTGTTCAGCTTGTAGCCCCCGTTCATGCCCCACACGCTTTTGAGAAGCTGCGCGTTTTTAAGATGCGTGGCGAGCTGATCCAGATAGCGCTTGGATATGTTTTGCCGCGCCGCAACCTGATTGAGAGGGATGGGGTCGTCGCCATTGGCATTCTTGTAAATGTCGGCCATCATGCGCACTGCGTATCGCGCCCGGGTGTTGAGTTTCATAAAGGTTCGTTGCTCCCTGCAGGCTTGTTTCTGTTCAGAGCATAGTATATGTCATCCAGACGATGACAACTACAACAAGAGAGGAGTAAAAAAAAGCGCCCGCGGCACGGCCGCAAGCGCGGGTTTGTCCTTGCGTTCGTACGCCTCTCGTTATGGCTTGAACACATCCGTTTTGAGATCGGCGTTGATTTTTATGTCGTAAATTTCCGTGCTGCTGTCGAACTTGCCGCTTTTGTAATATTCATGCTTGAGCAGCACTTTGTCTTTCTGGTCAATCCAGATGACGACCTTGTCGTATTCATCCTTGGCGCCGGTCACGGTGATTTTCCAGGCCTTGCGGCCGCGGACCTTGTCTTCGCCGGACAGCGCAAATTTGCCCTCGCGCGTGGATTTCTTGAGCGCGATCATGTCGTTTTGCCAGCCGACCTTGAAGAACGGCTCCACCATCTTGGCGTCCTTGGGCATGCCGCCGGGAATCTCCACTCCGGCCTGTTTGCCGAACACTTTGGTCTTGCTCTTGTCCGGGTTGTACACCACCACGGAACCTTTGTGCTGGCCCTGGTGCACGATGAGCTTGCGGTAGTCCGGCGTTTTCCACCAGAACTCGCACGAAGTCGCGTCTTCCTTCTTGGTTTTCGGGTTGATTTCCTTGTGGTCGAATTTGAAGGTGTAGTCCTTGAGATTCAGAGACTGCTTGAGCATTTCCTGGAACAGCTTCTGCGCATCGGGCTTGGCCGCGGCCGCGGCAGAGATCGCAAATACAGCCGCCAGGCACAGCCCGGCCATCCGCACAGTCCATGACATTGCATCACGCTTCATAAATCCGCATCCTCCCGAGTGGTTGTCAGGTTCCCCTTGCCCATATCAATGAGCGGACCGGCTCCCATTCTAACACAGGGCCGGGGAAAAATGAAAGCGCGCGCCAAAAGGCTGTTTTGGAACATGCATGCGCGCGTGCGGACAGAACTCGCCTGAAAATTATGTATAATTGTCGGGGTGGGAGGCTTTAGGTCCGCACGGAAAGGAAACCCGATCATGACCGATATTGAAAAACAACTGGAAGCGTTTCTCAACGAATTCGAGCGCGAGGGCTACGAGACAGGCGCGGGGCTGAAAGACGAGGCGGATTTCACCTCCATCTACGAGCGGCACGCAGGGCTGTTTTCTCACGAAACCGCGGCCGCGGCGCGCGGCGCCGTGCCCGAAGAGAACGGGTGCGGCACGCTCGTCGCGTTCCTCACCGTGAACATCATTGACAACGCGCTCAAGGAGGCCATGGACGAGCTGATCACCGCCGAACTCAAGGCCACCATACAGGTGAACGGCAAAGAGGTTCCGCTGCGGCAGGCGCAGATTCTGATCAGCAACGAACCGGATCCCGCCGCGCGCCGCGCCCTGGACGCCGCGCGCCTGGCCGCGCAGCGCAAGCTGAATCCGCAGTACGCGGACCTCCAGCGCCGCTCACACCTCATGTCCCTGGACATGGGCTATGTCAGCTACACGGATTTCTTCCAGAAACTCGAGGGGCTTGACCTGTCTGTGCTGAAGGCGCATACCCAAAAACTGCTCGATGAGACCGCGGGCGTATACGAGGAGTTGCTGAACCGCTACCGCTCCGCCCTGCTGCCCGGCGTGTCCGCCGCGGACCTCGAGCAGTGCGACATGGCCTTCATGCGCCGCGCCTCGCATTTCGACGATCTGTTCCCGGCAAAGCAACTGGTCTCGTCCGCGTGGAAGACCCTCGCCGCCATGGGCGTGGACGCGGCGGACAACCCCAACATCAGGCTCGACATCGAGCGCCGCGAGAACAAGTCGCCCCGCGCGTTCTGTTCGCCCGTGCGCGTGCCCCACGAGGTCTATCTCGTGATCATGCCCCATGGCGGCGCAGACGACTACAACTCGTTCCTGCATGAACTCGGCCACACCCTGCACTTTGCGTATGCGGACCCGGCCCTGCCCGTGGCGCACAGGTTCCTGGGCGACAACTCCGTAACCGAGGCCCACGCCATGACCATCGAGTACCTGTCCTACTGCGGCCCGTGGCTCGAATGGGCGCTCGGCAAAAGCGAATCCCGCGAGTATCTGGAGTTCATGGACTTTTTCGAGCTGTATATGCTGCGCCGCTACAGCGCCAAGCTGCACTACGAGCTGGCCCTGCACGGAGGCGAATATGGCCTGGGCGAGTGCGCGGGCATTTACGCGGACACCCTCACCCGCGCCACCAGCGTGCAGTACAGCCCCGACGACTACCTGCGCGATGTGGACCCGCATTTCTATTGCGCCCGCTACCTGCGCGCGTGGATGCTGCGCCGCCAGATCGTCTCGGCCCTGGAGCAGAAATTCGGGGGCGCGTGGTTCACGGACCCCGGCGCCGGGCGCATGCTGCATGAGCTGTGGTCCCTGGGGCAGAAGGAAAACGCCGAAGCCGTGTCCGCCCGCGCGGGCTTTCACGAGCTGAATATGGACGCCATCATCGCGCATTACCGGCAGGCGAATGCGAGACAGGAGAGCAAGGAGAATTAAAATATTTCCATGAGCGTATACGGGTCTGGGGAACGAAAGAATTTGATTTCAATAAAAAAGGTTTTCAAAAGACAGTTCGATTTTTCGACAGAATGAAAACTCGCTTTTCACATTTTTTCAGAGATGAAGGATGTGGCATATTCAATCGGACCGGGTGATGGGATGTCGATAATTTGCCGCTTTTGTGGGAACTCACAGTTGGACACCATGTTTGACATAGATTCGCCTGTTGCGCATTGGCTAAAATGCAATAAATGTAATGCTGTGTTTATCAGAGACAATTGGCTCATCGGAAGGCAGACATTTCATGTCACGCAGTATGCCTTGCATATTCTAATTCCAAAAAATAAATGGGGTGAAAGCGTATCCGATGAACAAGCAGCCGAGTTTAGCAAAAGGCTGTGTCAATTGATTTTTTACAAGACTAAAAACGGAGCCTATGCACAGCTTGGCATTGATCTATCTTATGAGAAAGAACCAGTTATAACGCTAAGCGGAAACTTGGCATCGATTCATATATTGATTGAACACATCGGGAAATTTATAAATGACCATTGGCGTGACACACAAATACTTGATAATCACCAATATGATCCCGGACAACATCACAAGGATATTTTGATTAAGAATGGTGGCTATGAAACCGTACCGGTTTTTCTTGATTGTGGCGGGGATGCTGAAATTTATTGCAATGCGAACCAGACAGAAAAGAAAAGCATGTGTATGTCAAGATACAATATATACCGACAAGCATTAGAGCATAATATTCATATGATTGCAGAGCGAGATATTCTCAAGCCCAGAGTCGGCGTCATGCGTTTAGGGCCGTATACAGAGTTTTGGGCTGAGACCACGGAGTTACATATCTATGGCCATTTTTATTCATGCATTGTATTTGCCGGATTTACCATAGAGAGAATATGCAATGACTTGATTCGGACGGCGAAAATTGTTTACAACGGGCATGAATATTTGCGGGAAGAAAAAAGCGAGAAAGAACGACTCTTGAATAAACTTAAGTTAGAACAGGGAATAAACCTACTATCACAGAATAATGTGATCAACAAAATGACCGCTGATAAAATGCATGAGATTCGAAAACTCAGAAATGATTATGCGCATGCAAAGGATGGCTTGTGTCCCGATAAAGATAGTGTGAAAGCTGTAGGATTGCTTTGTGAGGTAATTCAGAGCATCCACACAATAAGAGTAGCATAGAACAGACGCAAGTCTGCGGTACAAACATGTCACAAAATTTTATTCCGCAAATCGGTCTTTGCATTTAAAAAACAGGGGAAATGTCGTACACTATCAGAGGAATCGCGCTGTTATCATGCAAGAGAGGAGCATATAAATGGCAGTAAAAAAGATGACACCCAGTGAAGCTCTTGTGGAGACCATGGTGGCCGAGGGCGTGCAGAATGTGTTCGGCATCGTGGGATCCGCGTACATGGATGCGCTGGACCTGTTTCCGGCCGCGGGCATCCGGTTCGTGAGCGTGGCGCACGAGCAGGCGGCGTGCCATGCGGC
>JAGUYV010000240.1 GCA_020061125.1 bacterium
ACACATCGTTGCCGCGCCGCACGCCGATCCGCGCCACGGCCTCTCGAATGCAGCGCTCCATGTCCTTGTGTTCATCCCCGCGGTTCATGTCCGTTTTGTTCTCCCTGGCGTGCGCCGCGCGGCGCCGGCGGTGTATAATGGATGCAGCGCGCCGGGCGCGCCGCGCGGCGGCGGTTTCCGCCGGGCAACGATCTTTTCCACCCGTTGCCATCGGCCCGGCGATTTGCGCGATGCTCCGTTTGCGAGCCTTGTTGCTCGCATTAAGAGCATTATGCGCTCTTTATGAGAGCGCGTCAAGGGGTTCCGCAAAAAAAGTTTTCCGCCCGGAGGGTGTGGCCCATGAATGTGCCCGAACGCCTGCGCGCCGCCAGGGAAGAGATGGGGCTGACGCAGACCGAGCTTGGCGGCCTGTGCGGCATTCACCGCCGCGACATCGGCAAATACGAAAGCGGCGCCACAAGGAACATTCCGCTTGGCAACCTCGAAAAAATTGCAGACGCGCTGAACAAACCCGTGGCGTGGTTTTTCATGGACCTCGAGCAGGAGCGCGAAGCGCCGTGCGCCCTGGCCGAGCTTGTGGACGACATGGCGCGCAATGCGCGCCTCACGCCCCGGCAGATCAAGGGCCTTACAGATTTCTTTCTGGACATGAAGCGGGAGCCTGCGGCCGGCCGCGCCGTGGAGCACGAGAGCGTGCTCAAAATGTCGCCCGCGGAAAAGGAAAAGGCGCTCAAGGAATTCGTCCTGCCCGCGAAAATCCACAAGGTGCCGCGCCTGCGGGTGGCCCAGGAAAAGGCCGCGGCCGGCCGCGCCGCGGACGATAAGGCCCCGCCCCAGGATCTGATCCTCGCCCAGCACCGGTGGCTCGACGGCTACAAGCCCTTCCGCATCGTGGGCGACTCCATGTCGCCGTTCATCATGGACGGCGATTATGTGGTGGTGGACCTGGTGCGCGCGCCCGTGGACGGAGACACCGTGATCGCGCGCAACAACGACGGCCTCGTCGTCAAACAGTTCTTCAGGAAAAAGGACCGCATCGAGCTTGTGTCCATCAACCCCGAATACGAAACCGTGAGCACGCGGGACATCGCGCTGCTGGGCGTGCTGGTGGACATCGTGCGGCCCGTGAAAAAGATCACGGAGTGAAACGCATGCGCACACGCACAAGGGCGCTGGCCGCGGCGCTCATGCTCCTGGCCCTGGCCGGTTGCCGCAAGCCGGACATCTGGCCCCTGCAACAGGGCAACGAATGGGTGTACCACGAGCACATCGGCTTCGGCATGGCCCCCACGGGCCAGGTGCGCCACACCGTGGAATCCGTGACCCAATCCGCAACCGGGCACAAAGCCGTGATCGCCGCGTACCGCAACGATGAGCCTGAACCGTTCCAGCGCATCGAGCTTCTCAAGACCGAACAGGGCGTGTACGAGACCGGGCGCACGGTGTACATCCAGGGACAGGAAATCAAAATCGCGTTCAAGCCGCTGGACGACGCGCCCGCGTATCTCATACCGGAAAAAGCCGAGGTGGGCCGGACCTGGAACTTCAAGTACCAGGCCGAGGACCCGGCGATCGGGGTGTCCACCACATTTTCAGGCCAGGGCATGATCGAGACCATGGAGAAAATCACGCCCAAAGCCGGCTCGTTCCACGCCATGCGCGTGGCTCTGCGTGCGCGCGAGGAAAACAACACCGGGTTCGAGGACCGCACCTACTGGTTCCGCCGCGGCGTAGGCCCCGTGAAGATCGAAATCCAGCATTACAATGAAAATACGATTCTGATGCTCGAGCGCGCCCGGATCGGCAACAAGGTCATTGGCCGCAAATAACCCCGAATTCGCCGTTGGTATTTGGGTGGCAATCGCAAGAAGGCACGAGACGCCAGGCTGCGCGCCGCAGCCGCAGGGGATGCGCAACGCGCCCCGCTCTGCTATAATTTCCCGCATTGCAATTTTTGATTTTGTGAAGCGACCGGAGTGAGACCGCGATGAAAGCGGATGTATCGAAATTCGAGGGATGCCTGCTGGGGCTGGCCATCGGCGACGCCCTGGGCATGCCCTTCGAGGGCTGGCGGCCCGCGTGGATTCGTTCCAAGCTCGGCGGCCGCGTGCAGGACATGCTGCCGTGCCCGGACCGCAACCTGGGCAAGGGCCAGTGGACCGACGACACCAAGATGGCCCTGCACCTGTGCCGCAGCATCATCCGCAAAAAGGGCAAGTTCGATCCCGCGGACGCGGCCGCGTCTTATGTGGAATGGTTCGAGAGCGGCGACCTGCGCGGCATCGGCCGCGCCACCCTCGAGTCCATCATGCGCCTGCGCCAGGGCAAGCCCTGGTCCGAAAGCGGCAAGACCGGCGAGTTCGCCGCGGGCAACGGATCCGCCATGCGCGCCGCGCCCATCGGCCTGCTCAACTGCATGGACATGGAAGCGCTCAAGCGCAACTCGCGCGACGACGCCGTAATCACGCACAACAACCCCGAGGCCGTGGCCGGCAGCCGCGCCGTGAACTTCTTCGTGGCGCGCGGCGTGACCCAGGCCGGACCCGCGGCCGCCAGACCGCATCTCATTGACGAGTGCATCGCATTCATCGGCCCGTGCCAGGTGGCCCAGAGGCTGGCCCGCGCAAAGGAACTGCTCGCGGAAAACATGCCGTGCAGCACCGCGCTCAACATCCTCGGCGCCAGCGGCTTCGTGGTGGAAACCGTGGCCAGCGCCGTGTTCTGTTTCCTCAAAACTCCGGACAATTTCGAGGAGAGCGTGGTGAGCGCGGTCATGGGCGGCGAGGACGCGGACACCACCGCGGCCGTGTGCGGCGCCATCAGCGGCGCGTGGAACGGCACCTGGAAACTGCCCAAGCGCTGGGTGGACACCGTCGAGGCGTCCGAGGAACTCCGTTCCATCGCCGGCCAGCTCATGGATTTCAGCGGCGCAATGCTCTGACCCCGCTATATTTCAACAACAATAACCGAATGGCAACCAGCTTCAAGATGGCGGACTGGCTGGGCGTCCCTTGATAAACCTGATTGGGTGTGAGCCGTCTATTCCGATGCCGCGGAGTGGCTGCGCCGGGCCGGATGGCGCGCGGACCGGTCGCATGTCTCGCGCACCACGCGGCACAGTTCCTGCGTGGTGTAGGGCTTGGCGGTGAACGCGGCCGCGCCTGCCGCAAGCAGGTCTTCGGCCGCGCCGTGCGCGCTGAACCCCGAGGACAAAATCACGGGCATATCCGGGCGCAGGGCGCGCACCGCATGGAACACCTGCGGGCCGTCCATGCCGTGCATGACCATGTCCAGCACCATGACATCCACGGCGTGGGGCGCGCCGCGCACCAGGTCCACGGCGTCCTGCCCGCTGCCCGCGGTGATCACATGATATCCGGCGCGGGTGAGGATTTTCGCCGCGAGGGTGAGCACGGCCGGCTCGTCGTCCACGATGAGCACGGTTTCGCTGCCGCGGTCCGGGGCCGCGTGCAATGCGCGCGCGGGAATGTCCCCGGCTTCTGCATGCTGC
>JAGUYV010000236.1 GCA_020061125.1 bacterium
CATGCCGCCCTGCCCGGTCACGGCGCGCCGGAGCGCGGCGATGACGCCGGGCGAAGGGTTCTCTCTCGCCCCGAACAGCAATTCACGCAGATAATCGCGCGTGCCCGCGCGTGTTTCGGGCGCGCCGCCGGACACGATGAACCCGTCGCCGTCCACCGCGGCCTGCTGCGCCGGGTCGTCGGAAATCGCGCGCATCACAATGCGGCCGCGCCTGCGGCTCCATCCTGCAATCACGGCTATTGTGCGGCTGTACCGCCGTGTGTGCTCCGCGGGCAGGTCCGGCCACCGCTGCCTGTAGGTCCGATACCAGTCCCGGCCCACAATCTGCATGATCTCCGCGCTGCGATCCATGAAGTAATCAATGCCGCCGCCCGCGATGCGCATACCCTCGGCCATGCGCCAGTATTGCGCGAAACCGTGCGGATTGCCGCACTCGGCGATCAGAAAATTCCCGAACTGATGAATCTTATTCACATCCAGAAAATACTCGTTCCTGGACGGGTCGTAGGGATCGCGGATCCTGGTCTGGCAACTGTCCACGGTGATGGCGCACAGGGGGCCGCCGGGCAGTGACTGGCTGACCACTGCGATGACAATGGACATGGACGGCGGCCTCCGAAGAGTGCGGGCGCTTCGCGGCGAATGCGCCGCGCCCGCTGTTTTCTGATTATCGCACATTCGCGCGCGGATTGGCGAGAGCCGGCGACCGGCGCCACGCCTCAAGTATATTTGAACCCGCGTCCGGGTCTTGATATGATCAGCCCAGAGGGTGGTAAGACTGATAGA
Organism: bacterium; assembly: GCA_020061125.1. Lineage (GTDB taxonomy): Bacteria > UBP15 > UBA6099 > UBA6099 > DSWB01 > DSWB01. The sequence goes on from JAGUYV010000236.1 coordinate 787, forward strand.
ATCCCGGAGGGTTTCATCCATGGCTTACACAATCACCACACTGGTGGAAAATTCCGTGGCCACAAGTTTCGGACTGATCGCCGAACACGGGCAGAGCCTGCTCATCGAGGGGCACGGCCGCACCATTCTTTTCGACACGGGCCAGGGCAACGCCCTGCTCAACAACGCCGCCAAACTCGGCAAGGACCTCTCCAAAGTGGACACCGTGATCATCAGCCACGGCCATTACGACCACACTCTGGGCCTCGGCCCGCTCATGAGCGTGAACACCGGGTTCGAACTTATCATTCACCCTGACGCATTCCAGAACAAGGTGGCCATGATGCCCGGCAAAAGCGGCCCCGAGTTCAAGCCCATCGGCATGCAGTTGACCAGGGAAGACATCGAAAAGCGGGGCGTGAAAATCAATCTGGTGACCCAATCTTACAAAGTCGCGCCCGGACTCATCACCTCTGGCGTAATTCCCATGACCAACGACTTCGAGCAGATCGAGCCGATTCTGATGGTGGGCAACAACGGGCACAAAGACCTGGATCTGCTGGCCGACGACTTGAGCCTGTTCATGGAATCGGATAAGGGGCTGGTGGTGATCCTGGGGTGCGCACACCGGGGCATCGTGAACATCCTGGACCACGCGCGCAAGCTCACGGGCGTGGACTCGGTTCACGCCATCATCGGCGGGCTTCACATGGAGCGCGCCGGGGACGACCGAATCCTCAAGACCATCGAAAAATTTCAGGAGTACGGGATAAAGAAAATCGGGGCGTCGCATTGCACGGGCGTGCGCGCCATCGCCGCCATGTACAAAGTTCTCGGCAACGCCATGATGCCCAACTTCGTGGGCGCCACGGTTTCGGTGTGACGCAAGCGGCCGCGCCCCGCGCGCGGGGCGCGGCCGCGCAATTTACCTTTCAGCAGCCGATGTGACGGCTGATCACGATGCGCTGGACCTCGCTCGTGCCCTCGCCGATCTCCAGCAGTTTGTGGTCCCTGTAGAACCGTTCCACATCATATTCCTTCATAAGCCCGTAGCCGCCGTGGATCTGCACGGCCTGATTCACCACGCGGCCCATGACCTCGGAACAGTAGAGCTTGGCCATGGCGGCCTGCTGCGAGAACGGGCGGCCCGTGTCGCGCATCCAGCAGGCTTTGTAGAGCAGGTTGCGCGCGGCCTAGATCTCGGTGGCCATGTCCGCGAGCTTGAACGCGATGGCCTGGAATTTGGACAGAGGCTGGTTGAACTGCTGGCGTTCCTGTGCGTAGCGGAGAGCCTTTTCGTACGCGCCCTGCGCGCCGCCCAGCCCCATGGCCGCGATGCTCAAGCGGCCGCTGTCCAGGGTTTCGAGCATCTGCTTGAACCCGTCGCCGCGCCGGCCGAGCAGGTTGCCTTCCGGCACCCGGCAGTCGTCGAAATACAGTTCGGCCGTGTTGCTGCCGCGCCACATCATTTTCTTTTTCATGGTCTTGGCCGTGAATCCGGGGGTGCCGCCCGGCACCAGTATGCACGAGATCTCCTTGCGCCCGTCCTCGCTGCGCCCGGTCACGCACTGGGTCACGGTCACGCCGCTGATGGGGTTGGATGCGTTGGTGATGAAGATCTTGCTGCCGTTTATGACCCATTCGCCGCCGTCGAGTTTGGCCGTGGTTTTTGAGGCCTTGGCGTCGGAGCCGGCGTTCGGTTCGGTGAGACCGAAGGAAGCCAGGCATTCGCCCGCGCACAGTTTCGGAAGCCATTCATGCTTCTGCTCCTCGGAGCCGAAATAGTAGATGGGACCGATGCCGAGCGAGTTGGCCGCAGCCACGGTGGCGGCCTGCGAGCCGTCCACGCGCGCAATTTCCTCCACCGCGATGATGTACGAGGTGTAGTCCCGGCTGAACCCGCCGTATTCCTCGTCCACCACCATGCCGAACAGCCCAAGGTCGGCCATCTTGCGCGTGAGTTCCACGGAGAACTCTTCCTTTTCGTCCAGTTCCCGGGCCACGGGCGCGATTTCCTTTTCCGCGAAATCGCGCACGGTGCGCCGCAGGATTTTCTGTTCCTCGGTCAAGTCGTAACTCAACATGAAATGCAGTCCTCCAGGTATGCTCTGATCGGGCCGGCCATGAGTTGCGGAACGGCGGGTAATTCTTGCGCCGGATCAGCGGGCCGGCCTCGTATTGATTGCTTCTGATTTCTGTTACAGAAAGTTATTATATACCAAACGCGGCGGACATGCGCAAGCAAAAAGGCCGGCGGGAAATCCGCCGGCCGGGGAGCTTCTCAAGAGAACGCAAACGGTGCGTTTATTTGATATCCGCGTGGTATTCCTGGAGGGATTTGACGCCGATGGCGCCCTTGCGCGCGGCGTTGATGCCGCGCGCCGCGGCCAGGCCCGCCGCGGTTGTGGTGAAATACGGGATTTTGTACTTGATGGCGGTCTTGCGGATATAGCTGTCGTCGTGCGCGCTTTTCTTGCCCACGGGCGTGTTGATCACAAGCTGGATGTCGCCGTTGTGCATGGCGTCCACGATGTGCGGTCTGCCTTCGTGAACCTTCTTGATGATCTCGCAATCCACGCCGTTGTCGCGGAAGTGGCGCGCGGTTCCGCCCGTGGACACAATGCGGTAGCCCGCAGCCTGCAGCTCGCGCGCCGCGGCGAGCGCCTTGTCCTTGTCCGGATCGTTCACCGTGATCAGCGCCGTGCCTTCCACGGGCGGCGTGTACCCGCTGGCCACCTGGGCCTTGTGGAACGCCAGGGCGAACGAGTCCGCCATGCCCAGCACTTCGCCCGTGGACCGCATCTCGGGGCCGAGCACAGGGTCCACTTCCGGGAACATAAAGAACGGGAACACGGTCTCCTTGACCCCGAAGTGCGGATACTCGCGCGGGTGCGTGTCCATGTCCTTGAGCTTTTTGCCGAGCATGATTTCCGTGGCCATGCGCGCCATGGACACGCCCGTGATTTTGGACACCAGAGGCACGGTGCGCGACGCGCGCGGGTTGGCCTCGAGAATGTAAACCTTGTCCTCGAAGATGGCGTACTGGATGTTCATGAGGCCCACGACCTTGAGTTCGCGGGCGATGCGGCGCGAGTAATCCACGATGGTGTCCAGGTGCTTCTGGGGAATCTCCACGGGGGGAATCACGCATGCGCTGTCTCCGGAATGGATGCCTGCCAGCTCGATGTGCTCCATGATTGATGGCACAAACACATCGTCCCCATCGGCGATGGCGTCGGCCTCACACTCAAGCGCGTCTTCGAGAAACTTGTCAATGAGCATGGGCTTGTCAGGTGTGATGACCGTGGCGGCCTCCACATACGCGCGCAGCATGGTTTCGTCGTATACGACTTCCATGCCGCGGCCGCCGAGCACATAGGACGGGCGCACCATGAGCGGATATCCGATGCGTTTCGCCACCTTGAGCGCCTGCTCCATCGAGGTTGCGGTTCCGTTCTCGGGCTGCGGGATGCCCAGTTTTTTCATGACCTTGGCGAATTGCTTGCGGTCTTCGGCCAAGTCTATGCTCTTGACGGAGGTGCCCAGAATCTTTACGCCCGCGTCCTCGAGCTCGCGCGCGATGTTCAGCGGAGTCTGGCCGCCGAACTGTACGATGACCCCCTCGGGTTTTTCCTTGTCGTAAATCGAGAGCACATCTTCCACGGTCACTGGCTCAAAGTAGAGCTTGTCCGAGGTGTCGTAGTCCGTGGACACGGTCTCCGGGTTGCAGTTGATCATGATGGACTCGAAGCCCAGGTCGCGCAGGGTGAACGCCGCGTGCACGCAGGTATAGTCAAACTCGATGCCCTGCCCGATGCGGTTGGGTCCGCCGCCGATGATCATGATCTTCTTGTTCGGTGACACCGCGACTTCGTCCGGCGCATTGTAGGTGGAATAGTAGTACGCCGCGTTCTCGGCGCCGCTCACGGGCACCGCGTTCCAGGCTTGCTTCACGCCCAGCTTGATGCGTCGCTTGCGGATCTTCTTTTCCGGCACTCCCAGCAGGAACGACAGATACCGGTCTGCAAACCCGTCCTTCTTGGCCCGCACCAGAAGCTCATCGGGCGGCAGGTCGCCCTTGTGCTTGAGCAGTTCTTCTTCAAGTTCCACAAGCTCCATCATCTGCTCGATGAACCAGTGTTTTATGTGGGTGAGCTTGTGCATCTCGTCCGCGCTCATGCCCTTGCGCAGTGCTTCGTACATCAGATACTGGCGCTCGGACGAAGGCTCCACCAGCATCTTTTTGATCTCATCCAGAGGAAGCGCGTTAAAGTTCTTCGCGAAGCCCAGGCCGTAACGGCCGTTCTCCAGTGAGCGGATGGATTTGAGGAACGCTTCTTTGTAGTTCTTGCCGATGCTCATGACCTCGCCAACGGCGCGCATCTGCGTGCCGAGCTTGTCTATGGAACCGGGGAATTTCTCGAACGCCCATCGCGCGAATTTCACGACCACATAATCGCCGCTGGGGGTATATTTTTCCAGGGTGCCGTCGCGCCAGTACGGGATATCGCGCAGGTCCAGGCCGCCCGCGAGTTTCGAGGACACCAGGGCGATGGGGAAACCCGTGGCCTTGGACGCGAGCGCGGACGAGCGCGAGGTGCGCGGATTGATCTCGATGACCACCACACGGCCGGTCTTGGGGTCGTGCGCGAACTGCACATTGGTGCCGCCAATCACGCCAATGGCCTCCACGATGCGGTAGGAATAATCCTGTAGCTTTTCCTGAAGTTCCGGAGCGATGGTGAGCATGGGCGCGGTGCAGTAGCTGTCCCCCGTGTGCACGCCCATGGCGTCCACATTCTCGATGAAGCAGACCGTGATCTTGTCATTTTTAGAATCGCGCACCACTTCGAGTTCAAGCTCTTCCCAGCCGAGCACGGATTCCTCGATCAGCACCTGCCCCACCAGGCTGGCGGCCAGGCCTCGAGCCGCGATTACGCGCAACTCCTCCACATTCCACACCAGGCCGCCGCCCGTGCCGCCCATGGTGTATGCGGGACGCACCACCACGGGATAGCCCAGAGATTCAGCGATTTTCTCCGCCCCCTCCACCGTGGTCGTGGTTTCCGAGCGCGGCATGTCTATGCCAAGCCGGGTCATGGTGTTTTTGAACTCGGTCCGGTCCTCGCCGCGCATGATGGCGTCTTCCTTGACCCCGATGATCTCGACTCCGTACTTCTCGAGAATTCCCTTGCGGGACAGTTCCGAAGACAGGTTCAGCCCTGTCTGGCCGCCCAGGTTGGGCAGCAGCGCGTCCGGGCGCTCCCGGGCGATGATCTTCTCCATGGTCTCCACATTCAGCGGCTCGATGTAAGTGCGGTCGGCCATTCCCGGGTCCGTCATGATTGTGGCCGGGTTGGAGTTCACCAGCACGATTTTGTACCCGAGCTGCCGCAGCGCCTTGCACGCCTGCGTGCCCGAATAGTCGAACTCGCACGCCTGACCGATCACGATAGGCCCGGACCCGATGATCATTACTTTGTTGATATGCTTGTGTTTTGGCATAATTTTTCCGTTTCCTCCTAATTCCCCCAATTTCAGAATCGAAGGAGCATAACACAATCAAAGGGCAATTTTCAAGCGAAGATCGAGCGAGGGAAAAACGGGCGCCCCGCACCCGGCAATTTGGCCGCAAACAAAATCTCGCGCGAATAAAAAACAAAAACCATGCCGCGTAGCCCTGCCGCCATTGATCGCGTAGTCCGCAGGATGACGCCTTGTTCGGGTAGATGGCCTTTGCAGCGGATGAATCGGGATGTTGCACGGGAAACAGGGAAATTCAATGCAATTATGCTAATGCAAATTTCTTCCAAACAACATATTAAATTTATGCCAGCAGCTAATATCACATTGCGCATTGTGCGGCTTCTATCCTCTCCCAACTCCCGAAGAATGGGATTCGAGCCAAGCCGGCAAGCCGCCGTGGCGCGCATGCGCGGTTATGGACGGCGATTGCGGAATCGTGCTAAAATTTTTGATTATCGTGTGCGTCTGGAAGCGGGCCTGCGCAAGAGCGGGACGGCAGATGGTTGTAATGTGCGCAGACTCCGGAGATTATTGAAACGCGCTATGAGCCCCAGGGATTTGAGCCAAGTCGCAATAACGCCCTTCCGCGCCATCCTCGCGGTTTCCTGCCTTGCATTTCTTGTGCTGCTGGCTGCGCCAGCGAGCGCCTGGGTGCCGCCCCTGCACGATAACCGCGCGCCGGATTTCCACACGGGCAAGTGGCCGGAGCCGGAGTTCCGCCTGCCGGACCGCCCGGGCTTCAGCCTGTACGAACTTCCCCAACCCGAGACGAAATCCCAACCTGAACCTGGTGTGCAACAACCGCCGCCGCAGACGCAAAAACCCAAAGACGACGGGGACGGCTGGCAGGTGGATGTGCAGGGCTACCGCTACCTGCGCATGCGCCGTTACGGAAGCAGCGGAAACTCCACGCGATTCGAGTCCGCCATGGGCCTGTTCGCATACGGAAGCGCATTCGAACAGGGCACGGACATGACGCTTACGGCATCGCGTGAGCGCTACGCACTCACCGCCAGTTTCTATGAAATGCCGCGACAGGACCGCGAGATGGAGGTGGCTCTGGGCGCGGGATTGTACAATCTGCGCTTCGGCGACATCGTGCTCGCTTTCAAGGGAGGCAGCTTCACTCCCTTCTCCAAGAAAATCACGGGGTTCGAAGTTGGGTACGAGACAAAGAACACATTTTTGCAGATGTTCACCTCCCAGTCCAAAAGCCAGACCCAGACGCGCACCTTCACCGGCCGCAACATCAAGGGGCCTTACGATCTGGGCGCCAACGACCTGATCCCGGACCGGGTCACGGTCAAGCTGAACCAGACCGTTCTTGGCGGGGACGAGTACATCCTTGACGCGTTTCTGGGCGAAATCACATTTTACGAAATTCTCACCTCCAGCGATGTGATTACGGTCACCTTTGAGCAACGCCTTCGCGGGGGGTTGGACGCAGGGGGCCTGTCCGGTCTTGCCGCGGGCTTCAACGCGGGCCGCGCGCGCTACGGCGTGTCGCATCTGGTGCAGGAGGCCAACAGCGGCGCGCAAACCGTGAAAAAGACCGTGTCCGGCGAAACCGTGGTTCCGGATGCCGACGGCGTGCTGCAGGCCGCGCACGGGTTCATCGCCCGCACCCAGGAAGCCGGGTCGGAAACCATCATCAAGTCCGTGGCCGGCCTTGACACCACGCTCGAACCGGGCGTGGATTACAACGCCGTGGACTTGAGCCAGAAAATGGCGCTCTACGCCCAGGGCAAGTTCAAGCTCAAGGCGCCTTTCGACACGAATGCGGTCTACACAATTTCCTACGCCTATTATCCGGACGATGTGGTGCAGCGCCAGGAAAACGAATACATCAGCCACCTGAACGCCGTGTATACCCTGCAGCAGCAAACCATCTACTACGGCTCGGAAACCGTGCGCCAGTGCACGGACCAGACCTGCTCCGTGTACACGGGCCTCGTCCTGAACCGGGGCACGGACTACATCATTGAGGAATCGCAAAACAGAATCGTTCTTTATAATTACATCGCACCGGACGACCACCTGGCCATTGATTACAACTATTACCCCCTTCTCGGGGGCGTGGAATCCACGCAGTACGATCACACCGTGGACGGATTGAGCCTGGAATACGACATGAGCCAGGCCGTAAAGGTCAAAGCGGAATTCGCGCGCAGCCAGTCCGATGTGTCCAGCAAACCCATCCAGCAACTGAATGAAACCGTGGCGTTCGTGACCCAGGACCTGGCGTGCTCCGGCGCAGCGCTCAACGCCGGTTGCAGATTCCGCTTCAGCAACAAAGGTCTTGTGGACAACTCCGTGGTCATGTACTTCAACGACAGGGTGACCCGCGAAAACATCCTCACGCCATACAGCGATTACATTGTTGATACGGACCAGGGCGCCGTGGAAATTCGCAAGGACATCCCCGCGGGCACCGTGGTCCTGGCGGATTACCGCTACTATCCGGACCGGCCCGAAGGGCTGGAGACCGGCAACATCTGGCAGTTCGACGGCGCATACCGGAACAGCGCCACGCAATTCGCCCTGTCCCTCAAAGGCGCGGACACCACCTTCACGCCCGTGGGCGGCGAGGCCAACATGGAAACCGCGCGCATGAACTGGAACCTCACCCACGCGCTGGGTCCGAACCTCAAAATCGGCGCGCGCGGGCTGTCCGTGGACACCGCTTCGGACCTGGAGCAGACCCACACCACCACCCAGCAGCAGTACGCCTACGACATGGACTGGAGCCTGCCGGAGAAGAAAATCAAAATCAGCGCGGGCCTGGCCACGCGGAACCAGAGCGACGACTTCTCCCCGGCCCAGACCGACAGCAGCGAAAAGGCCACACGGTTCTCCCTGGCCGCTCCCATGCCCATGCTCAAAAACGCCACCATGGATTTCGGATTCATGCGCCAGTCCGTGAACGACAACAAGCAGGGCGCCGCCAGCACCGCCAACACACGCCGCAACTTCGGCATCAATTGGAAACCGTCCCAGAACCTTTCCTTCAACGGCAGTTTCGACGAATCCGTTCTGGACAGCTCCGGCGGCGCGGCCGAGCCTTTCACCTCCACAACCCGCGCCAACGCCATCACCTCCACCTGGAAACCCACGGAACTCGTCACACTGGGCGCGAAAATTGACAAGCAGTCAAAAACCGATTCGCGCCCTTCCGCCGAAGGCTCCACCATCAACAACACCCTCATCCGCCTGGACACCGCCCCTTTCGGCCGCGTGCACTTCATCGGCATCGTGCTCACCAAAAACGACCGGCCCTCCATCAACACCCCGTCAAGCTCCACACAATCCGAGAGCTTCAGCACTTCTCTGGCCGTCACACGAGCCATTGATTTCTCCCCCAGCTACATCAACACAAGCTCTTCCTATGGCTCCACTTCACAAAACGAAAACACAAACACCACTTACAAACTCGAATACCGCCCCCCCGGAAGGCCCTACAACGCAGCGTACAGCATTGACAAAGGAGAGCGGTCCTCCATCAGCCTCACCTCCAGCAGCTTTTTCAACACCGAGCGCAGCAAACTCGAACTTGGATACAACCCCAGCCCGGCCTGGGCATTCACCGCGGCGCTGGAGAATGAAACCGAGTCCTCGACCTCCGGCGTTCCGGGCAAAAACCTGGACAAACTGAATCTGCAACTGCGCCACAAGCCCGTTGACGGGCGCTCCCACTGGCTCCTGTTCAACCGCAACAATTACGGCGGCACTCAAAGCTACTCCCAGAGCACTCTGGAATTCGGACTCGATTACAAGCTCACGGACCTGTTCAGTTGGGATTTGCGTTACCGCAAATCGGACTACAGCGATAACCTTCACGCAGATTCTTCCTATGACGGCTACCTTCTCGAAAGCTCGCTTCGCATACAGTTCTAACTGTCACTTCGGCATTCCGCATATTAACGAGTTCTGTCATACAGGGCGGTATCTGCTTGAAAACGAAGGCTTTTTTGCGATAGATTATGGAATTCAAAAACCGGCATTCGCGGGTTTTGTTCTCAAAAAGTGCGCCATTGTTCGTATTTGCGCGCAAATGTTGTGTATTCGAGGCCTGTGGAAATCACGAAAACAAAAATCAAGCTGCCAGCCGCAATTTTTCCACTTATCCACAATTCTGTGTGGAAAACTTTCAAATACTTGTGAATTGCCGAACGGCAAACAGCGGGATAAAAATCTTGCATCTTGAGGTCCATGGGATCCGGTTGCGGGCCTTCGCGGCATAATCCTGCCTTGCCACGCGCTCTCGCACTAATTAAACTATCGTGAGGCTGGAACGGCACGGATGGGGAGAAAGCCCTGTGTCTCTGAACGGATGCGGCGAACACGCGAATTTCAAGACGCTTCGCGCCGTGGAATGCACATGCCCGGCATGCGGCCGGCTCCACGAGCTGTTCAACGACGAGTTGGACGCTGATGCGCGTTGCGAGCAGTGCGGCGCCGCGCTTATCACAGTGGCACCATCCAGCGGCCGGCAATCCGGGGATTGACCCACTTCAAAAACCCCATCAGAAAAATTTGCGGACATACCACGGTTCCGTTATATAATTCCTTACTTGCGCATCCTTTCCTGTTTTGAGAAGCGCCGCATACGGCGGATTTGGAGCGCGGCATGACACAGGACAACACAACGGAAGCAGTGCGTATCGAGGAGCTTTTCAGCTCCAGATCGCATTTCCTGTCCCGGTTGCTTGACAACATTGACGAATCCATTGTTGTGGTGGACGCCGAAGGCACGATCCTGTATTGCAACCAGACCCTGTGCAATGCGCATGGGCGTCCCGCTGAAGCCATGCTCGGGAAATGCGCATGGGATTTCATCCCGCCCGATGTGGCCCGCGAACGCAGCCGCATAATCAAGGAATGCGTTCGCATAGGCCAGCCCATCCAGGTCGAGGACACGCGCGACGGCATCCGGTTTTTTTCCACAATGACGCCTTTGGACGGCGGCCTGGTCATGGTTTCGGCGCGAAACATCACCATACAGCACCAGGAACAGCAATCCCGCGAGGAACAGGCGCGAACCCTTGAACGCGAGGTGGCGAACAGAACCGCCGAACTCCGGGAAGCCAACAAGAAACTCACCCGTGAAATCGAGGAACGGCAGCGCGCCGAAAACGAAATCAAGAAGGCCAGGGACTTCCTGCAAATCGTGGTGGATGAAATCCCCTATCCCCTGGCGGTCAAGGATCACGCCTTCCGCTGGATTCTGATCAACCGCGTGATTTGCGACATGTTCGGCAGAAGCATGGACGAACTGCTCGGCAGGACCGACTATGATTTCATCCGCAAACAGGAGGCCGATATTTTCCGCGCCATCGAAGAAGAGGTGTTCCGCACCGGGCGGCGCAACGAGAACGAGGAAGTCATCACCGAGCCGAGCGGCCGCACCCGGTGGCAGGTCACGGAAAAATCACTGATCACGGATCCGGCCGGAGAGCAGTTTCTGTTGGCCATAGCCTACGACATCACAGAGCGGCGGCAGGCGGAACAGGAATTGCGCCGGCACAGGGACCACCTCGAAGACCTGGTGCGCGAGCGAACACAGGAGTTGCGCAGAACGCATGAACAGCTCCTGCATGCGCAGAAGCTCGAAGCAGTGGGCCAACTCGCCGGGGGCATCGCGCACGAATTCAACAATCTGCTCGCGGTCATGCTCATGACTGCGGACATCCTTGCTCGAAAGGCCCCGCAACAGAGTGCGGACCGCGTCAAGCTCGAGCGCATCATCCGCACATGCGAACGCGCCAAGGGGCTGACCTCCAAGCTCCTCGCTTTCGCCCGCAAGGAACAGCCCGATGTGCGCCCGACCCCCGTGAGCGACATTCTGGCCGATGTAACAGACATGCTCGGGAGCACCGCGCGCAAAAACATTTCCATCCGCGCGAACGACATCAACCCGCAACTGGAAGTTGTGGCGGACGCCAATCAGATCGCGCAGGCCGTTCTGAATCTGTGCATCAACGCCTGCGACGCCATGCCGGGCGGGGGAACCCTCGAGCTGGACGCAGCACCGCTTTGCCTGGGCGAAGACGACTGCAAGAGATTCAACGGCCTCAAGCCGGGCGAATACTGCCGCATCATAGTGCACGACACGGGCCGGGGAATCGATCCCCGGGTGCGCGGCAGAATCTTCGAGCCGTTTTTCACCACCAAGGAACGCGGCAAAGGCACAGGCCTTGGCTTGTCCGTAACCATGGGCATCGTGCGCGTTCATGGCGGCGATATCATTGTGCAAAGCGAACCGGGCAAGGGAACAACCGTGGAACTGTTGCTGCCCCAGTCCGGCCAGGAAGCCCGGGCTTCGGAATCCGCTTGCGGAGACGCCATCGGATCGCCGCCGCTGACGGGAATCGTGCTGATTGTAGACGACGAGACGGAATTTCTGGACACTATGAGAGACACCATCGAGGATCTGGGCCTGCGCGTGCTGTGCGCGGAAAATGGAGACAAAGCCATCCGCATTTTCAGAGACTGGCGTGACCGCATCAGCCTGGTTGTGCTGGACATCATGATGCCAGGCATGGAAGGCGACGAAGTCCTGGCGGCGCTGCAGCAAATCCGCGAAGATGTAAAAGTCATTCTGTGCTCCGCATACAGCGTAGAGGGCAAAGTCACGAGCATGCTCAAAAGCGGCGCCGCGGGATACCTGCAGAAACCGTATAAATACAATGATTTAGTCAGGCTGATTGCGGAGGTTCTTCGAAAATAGCCGGACGCCGCAGGACCGATTACGGTTTTTTCTTGCGCGGATCCGGGTTATACTTTCCGGGGATTGCATCATATTTGTCAAACGAGGCGCGCATGGATGCCATGGAACCCCTGATTCGCGAACACCGACTGATCCGCAGGCTGGCCAACCGCATGGAGCAGGAACTCGAAGCGCTCAAAAACGGAGTTGCCCCTGACCTGGATTTTCTGGACGCCGCCATTGATTTCGCGGAAATCTACATGGAAGAAGCCCATCACGCCAAAGAAGAAAAGATTCTGTTCACGGCGCTGAACCGCAAGGAAATCGCCGTGGACCACCGGCACATGATTGAAGAGTTTGTTTCGCAGCACCGGGCCAGCCGGGACTTGGCCCTGCGCCTGGGCGCGTTGCGCGAGCGCTGCCGTCAGGCCGAGCCGGGCGCCCTCGGAGAACTTATCCGCGAACTGCGCGACTCCGTGGCCTTTTACCGCCAGCACATTGCCCGCGAGGAAACCTATTTCTTCCCTTCAGCCGCCAAATATCTGTCTTCGGGCGAACTCGACGCCATGCTCACGGATTTCCATGAGTTCGACCGGGATTTCCTGCACAATAAATTCGAAGCGCTTCTGGAAAAATTTCCCAAATGACATGCCGCGCCAGCCGGGTCAGAGAAGCCCGTTGTCCGCGCCGAATTTTTTTATGGCCCTGTAAAACTGCCGCAGGTTCGGCTCGATGAGCCTGCCCGCCACGGCTTCGAGCAGGGCGCTCGCTTTGACCAGGAATGCATTGGGGAACGCGGGAATGGGCAGTGTGTCAATCCAGAACTCGCCTGTGACGCGAACGCGGCTGCGGCCCGGCGCCATGTCCAGAAACTCGGTCAGCCCATGGCAGTGGATATGGTTGGGGAAGAATGCGGGATGCACGGTCCAGTCAATGCTAAGCAACCGCGGATCATAAATCAGGGTTTGCTTCCAGGAAAGCATTTCCGGGCGGATGATGCTTGCAAGAACCGGGGGCAACGGACTTTTGGCGCGAAATTCGTACAGGCCGCGCTCACGGCCGTCCTCAAGAGTCTCGCGCTCCAGAGTGACAAGGCTCTGCAGGTTGGGCACATACGCGATGATGCCCGGATATTCCATGGTGGCCGCGCTGTAGGCGTTTTGCGCGGCGCATGGGAATGGTTCGGTAAAATCAATCCGCACCATGCAATGTTGCCCCTCCCGGCGTGTGCCGGCTGTTCATAACATTATACGCAACATTATACACGGGAAGAGCCGTCCGTTTGGCGGTATGGAAATTGATTGACGGCAATCAGCGCACAGGCGCGAATTCGCCGTTGATGATGTTCTGGATGATATTTGCGGAGATCTGGTGCGGAGGCCAGGGATTGGCGCTGTCCACCCCGGCGATTGGACGGCGAAGGGCTTTGCCGCCGTAATTTCTCGCCACAAGCACGGCTTTGCCCTTGAGCGCCGCGGCCATGTCCCGCCGCAGTCCCCGCAGCGTCGCGCCCGTGTCTATGGCCACGCCCTTGACTCCATCCGGCCCCGATGCAATGAACACGATGAGATCTTCGGCCACGAACGGGACGATCATGCCTGACAGGTTCACGGGCGTGACGCTGGTGAGCCAGTTGCGGGAATAGGGATCAATGATTCCGAGATAATGAGGCGGTAGCTTGCCCGTGCTGTCGCGCACCACGCGCAGAAGCACGAACAGGCGGGAATCCTCGAGAGTGTGAATCAGAGACACCGGCTCGATAGCCACATCCGCGGTTTTGGCGAGGTCGTGCTTGATCTGCGCCGGAGAGGCATAGAGGCGAAGGGGCTTTGTGAGGCCTGCGGAATCTATGGTGAAAACCTGTTTGCTCTTTGCGTCTATAGTGAACAGGGTGCGATAGTCGGCCGGGGCTTTTCCCGCGGGCGCGGGCGTGGCTTTGGCCTGTCTGGCGGATTCAGCGGATGGCCCGGCCATGGCTTTGAAATGGAATGCCGCGGGTGCGGACCAGGACACCCCGGCGTCCGGGAACGCCATTTTGGAGAATGCCAGGCTGGCCGTGAGGCCGGAGAGCACGCGCCCTTCGCCGCCCAGCAGATATATGTACTGCGCGTCATCCGTCAGCTCCATGTGAAATGCTTTTTCCGGCAGTTTTTTCAACGACACGGACGGAGTGGCGTGGGGGTCGAAGCGCAACAGAGAATCCGTGTAAGGCACAAGCATGTACGCCGTATCCGTTGCCGGGGACATGGCCATCTGAATGGGAAAGGCTGGCACGCCTCGCGCTTCGGCGGCGTAGGGGCCGGGATCGGCCAAAAGTTTGAATTCGTCTTTGAGCGGATACGCCTTGACTTCGCGCAGGGTGGAGGCGTCCACGGTGAGCACGGCGCGTTTTCTGCCGTCCAGCACGGTGGCTGTCTTCCGATCCCTGTTCATGGACATGGCCAGAGGAATGTAATCGAGCTTGCGCAAGGTTCCGTCGAGGGTCTCTGCCTCGGGGTTGTCCAGAGGGAACATTATCGCGGCGCCGGATTTGTCCTCTCGATTGATGCCGCCGATCACGAGTTGCGCGGGGCGATCCTTTTCATAAATGGTGAACGCTGTAGTAGGCACGATGCCGCCCAGAGTGAAGGCGCCGAGCGCGCGCGGCGGGTATGCGCCTGTCTGCACATCGCGCAGCCAGTAGATGGTATCCGCGTTGGGCGGGCGGGACGCGCCCTCGGGAATGGCGGCCGCGGCCGGAGACGGGTCCAGGTTCATGAGCAGCGCATCGCGGCATGAAAATTCCGGGAATCCGTCTCTGCTTTGGTAGGGACGCAGTCCGAAAACATAAAAATCGCCTGTGAGCGCGGCCGGGATGCGCTTGCCTCCGAGTGGAAGTTCCGGGAATGGCTCGTTTCGCGCCGCCAGCTTGCCCCACTGTTCGCGCAGCAGGCGCGGGTCCAGGCCCAGAAACGCGGCCGCGGCTGCGGCCTCCACGGACAGGTTGTCCTGATCCTGCGGGTTTGCGGGCAGAAGCGGGCCGTAGCGCACAGGCTCCTCGCCCTCGGGCAGCGCCGGAAACATGGAAGCCCACACGGCCAGCACATCGTCGTTGCGCAGCGCGAGCGGGGGCCAGTGGTGGAGAATG
>JAGUYV010000321.1 GCA_020061125.1 bacterium
GCGGCCAGGCCGAAGTGCGTGGTGCTGGCCGCGCGGATGCTGCATTCCAGGTTGCTCAACCCGCTGCCGTAAAGCAACTGCGCGGCCTGCGCCCGGTGGTCATCGGGCGCGGGGGAGGAACCCAGCAGGGCCTCGGCCGCGCGTTCCATGCGCCGCGCGTGCTGGTGCATGGTCCACAGCGGGTAGTTGATCCATTTTTCGCTCCACGAGTTGAAGCCCGTGTGCGAACCGTCGGCCGTGTCCAGATCAATGCGGATCTCGCCAACCGGCGGGTTGCTGTCTATGTAATCCCCGAGGGTTCCGAATTCCACGAAGTCCAGCCGGTTCACGACCTCGATGTACTCGTCGAGTCCGCGGGTGTTGGGCACGCGGTCGAAGATGCGCGGCAGGCCCAGGCCGGTCCACAGCTTGGCGTCCGCGTCCATGTTGATGTACACCATGGCGTTGCCGGGGATGAGGCCCTGTTTCTGGTGCTTGCGGATTTTTTCGAGCCACATTTCCAGGGAGAGGTTGTCGAGGATGTCGCCCTGGCTGTACATGGGCATGACAAGAAAATCCTCGCCAGAGACCGGGCATGTGAGCTTGAGGGGGTTGTAGCGCTCGTTGGGCGAGAGGCGCGGCACGAAATTGCGAAGCGCATCGAACGGCACCGCGCTGTAGAACATGCAGATGGCCTTGAGGCCGCACTGCTTGAACACCGGGATCGCGCCGTGGGTGAACATGGTTTCCTGTGAGCGGATCACGGGCGAATACTTGCCGAACAGGTCCCGCGCGCCAGAACCCCAGGGGTTGGAGATGGCGCGCTCCACAGAGAGGCGCAGTTCGTCACGCGTCATCCACGCCACGGACCCGTTGTTCCAGTTGTCTATGATGGCCTCGTCGGGACCGTCCTTGATGCGGTGCGAGATGGCGTCGAGCAGCTCGGGCGCAAACCGTTTCATGCAATGCTGCACGGACCAGAAATGGTCGAAGTCCCATGTGCCGCGCGCGTCCAGCCCGCGCCGGTTCGCCCGGTTCAAAATGTCCACGATGCCCCGGATCACCACGCTGTCGTATCCAAAGCCCGTGTCGTCGTTGCGGTCGCCCCGGTACGAGTGGTTGTAGTTCACATGAAACCCGAGGCACAGATAAATTTTCTGGTCTTTCAGCATGAGGCGATCCTGGCCCGTAACTCCGCGCGCGCCGCTCCGCCGAAGATCGGAGCGGGGCCGGAAAGAAAGATTTTCAACAGGATTTCCATCTGGTTCCGATCATTTCATGGGACAATGGAACTGGTCCCGGCAAGAACTAAAGTGTACACGCGCGCGCGTTGATTTGTCAACGAATACGGCGCGCCCGCGCCGCGCATTATTCCTTATTATCTCTGGCATCATACCGGGCCGGGGCTATAATAGACAAGGCGTTTCAGCGCGTTCCGGCGCTGCGCTTTTTGCCGAAAGGAGACCAATGCAATGAGCAGTGATGCGGACCTTCACGCCCTGCGGCACAGCGCGTCGCACATCATGGCCCAGGCCGTGCGAAAGCTGTTTCCCAATGTAAAACTCGGAATCGGACCCGCCATCGAGGACGGGTTCTATTATGATTTCAAAACCGGCACGCCCTTCACCACCGACGATCTCAAAAAAATTGAAACCGAAATGAAAAGCATTATCAAGAGCAAGGAAGCATTCGAGCGCTTTGAGTTGTCCTATGGCGAAGCAAAGGAATTCCTTGCAAAGCAGAACGAGCCGTTGAAACTCGAACTCCTCGAAGACCACAGGGACGAAACCATCTCGTTTTATCGCAACGGCGATTTCACGGACCTGTGCGCCGGGCCGCACCTGGAGCACACAGGACAACTCAAGGCGTTCAAGCTCTTGAGCGTGGCCGGGGCCTATTGGCGCGGGGACGAAAAAAACGAAATGCTCCAGCGCATCTATGGCACGGCGTTCGCCACCAAAGACGATTTGCAGGCGTATCTCACCCAGCTCGAAGAAGCCGAAAAGCGGGACCACCGCAAACTGGGCGCGGAACTGGATCTGTTCAGCATCCACCACAAGGAAGCCGGCCCGGGCCTCATCTACTGGCACCCCCGCGGCAGCATCGTGCGCCGCGTCATCGAGGATTTCTGGAAAAACACCCACGAAGACCACGGTTATCAGCTCGTGTACACGCCCCACCTGGTCAAGGTGGACATGTGGAAGACCTCCGGCCACTACCAGATGCAGTATCCCATGTACTTCACGGAAATTGACGGCGACGAGTACGGGGTCAAGCCCATGAACTGCCCGGGCCACATCATGATCTACAAGACCCAGACCCGCAGCTACCGCGACCTGCCCATCCGCCAGGCCGAAATGGGCACCGTATACCGGCACGAAAAATCCGGCGTGCTTCACGGCATGCTGCGCGTGCGCGGCTTCACCCAGGACGACGCCCATGTGTTCTGCACGCCCGCGCAACTGCTCGACGAGATGCTCGGCATCCTCGGTCTCATTGACACCATTCTGGGTACCTTCGGATTCCAGTACCAGGCTTACTTGAGCACGCGCCCCGAGAAGTCCGTGGGCAGCGACGAAAACTGGGAGATGGCCACCAACGCCCTGCGCGAGGCCCTGGACAAAAAAGGGCTGCCCTACATCGAGGACCCGGGCGAAGGCGTGTTCTACGGACCCAAAATTGACTTCAAAATCAAGGACGCCATCGGCCGCACCTGGCAGCTTTCCACGGTGCAGGTGGACTTCAACCTGCCCGAGCGGTTCGACATGCGCTTCATTGACAGCGACGGCGAGCAGAAGCACCCGGTCATGATCCACCGCGCCATCTTCGGCTCGTTCGAGCGCTTTATGGGCATCCTGATCGAGCATTTCGCGGGCGCATTCCCCATCTGGTGCGCACCCGAGCAGGCCATCGTGATTCCCATCGCGGACCGGCACCTGGACTACTGCAAAGAAGTCGCCAAAAAGATCCGCGCCGCGGGCCTGCGCGCCGTGGTGGACGAACGCAATGAAAAACTCGGCTACAAGATCCGATCGGCACAGAAACAGAAAATTCCGTACATGCTCGTGGCCGGGGACAAGGAAGTCGAGGAGGGCAGGGTGTCCGTGCGCACCAGGGCCGAAGGGGACCAGGGCGCGGCACCGGTGCAGGAGGTCATAGACGCCATTCTCGCCCAGGTCAGGGAGTTCAAATAAGCCGGGCGGCATCTTGAGGATGCGTCAAATTTTTCGCTTCTATTGACGAATCCGGATTGAAATCACAAACCGGGCCTTCACAGCCCGGTTTTTTTCATCCGCTTTACTTAGTTCACTTAATGACTTGTAATCGAACCATGATAAAGCTCAATGTGCATGAAGCCAAAACCCACCTGTCGCGGTATCTCAAGCTCATAACACGCGGCGAAACTATAATCCTCTGCAACCGGAACCGGCCGATTGCGGAAATCCGCGCCCTGCCCGAAGATCACGGCAAGCGCCGCATAGGCCTGGCCCGCGGCCAATTCACGGTCACCGGGTCATTCTTCGAACCCCTGCCCGATGAAATGCTCGATGTGTTCAGCGGAAAAGCGTGATGGACATATTGCTCGATACATGCGCATTTTTATGGATCATTTCCGGCGATTCGTGCATATCAGAAACCGCCAGGCGCGCATACATGGATCCCGAAAACAAGGTGTTTTTGAGTTCCATATCCGCCTGTGAGATCGCCATGAAATGCGGACTCGGCAGACTGGCGCTGCCGGTCCCGGCGGATGTGTTCGTTCCGGAACAGCGCGACAGGCACGGCGTCTCCCCGCTGCCGTTGCAGGAAGACGCCGCGCTGCAACTGTCCCGTCTGCCCGCACTGCACCGCGACCCGTTCGATCGCAGGCTCATCTGCCAGAGCATCGCTCACGGCATGGCCATCCTCACTCCGGATGAACGGATCCGCCAGTATCCCGTCCGGTGCCTCTGTTGACGCGATTCTGTCATTGTGCGTAAATTAAACTAATATTGTGCTTTACTTATATGCGTAAAAATATATAATTTAAGCGTATCCTCTGTTGCGAGGTGCTCCATGCGCTCGACTATTGAAATCAACGAAAAGCTGCTCAAGGAAGCCATGCGGCTCACCAACGCGCGCACAAAAAAGGAAGTCGTCAATCTGTCACTGGAATGTCTTGTCAAAAACTATCACCGCAAAAGCCTGAAGGACAAATTTGGCAAGGTTGATCTCGGGATAAGCCTGGAAGATCTCGAAACTTGGCGGGACATGGAATAGACCGTGAAGCTCATAGATTCTTCGGTTTGGATTCAATACCTGAAACGGCCCGGTGACGAATCTGTGCGCGAAACCGTAAGCCGGCTTCTTGACACGAATCAGGCCGCGGTTAATCCCGTGGTGGTCATGGAGATTCTGCGCGGCGCGCCGGGTAAAAAAGCCTTCAACGAACTGCGGGAGAATTTCAAGGCGCTGCCATTGATTCCAATCAGCGCCGCGGTCTGGGATTTGTGCTGCGAACTCGGGTTCGAGCTGAAAACCCAGGGAATAACGGTTCCATCTGCGGATCTGATAATTGCGGCGTCCGCGATTAAAAACAATGTCCCGGTTGTGCACCGAGACAGGCATTTTGAAATGATCGCCGGATGCAGTTCCTTGAAAACAGAACCTGTATAGCGTTCACGGCGGTTCCGGGGGCGCGACGGAGCATTCCCCATGCAAAAAAGAAAGTTCCCATTTTTCCTTCTCCCTCTGATTCTGCTCCTGTGCATTGCCGCTCCCGCGCTGTGTACGGACGGCCAGATCCGCTTCGTGCAGATTTCCGATGTGCATTTCAACCCCGAGCGCGGCAATGTCAAGGGCCGCATGGTGAAACATTCGGGCGATTTGCTGCGCGACGCCGTGCAGCAGGTCAACGCCATGCCGGACATTGATTTCGTGGTGTTCACCGGGGACCTGGTGGACCACCCCAGCGAGAAGCTGATCCAGCGGTTCGCGGCCGAAGCCAACAAGCTCAAGGCCCCGTGGTTCTATGCGCAGGGCAACCACGATGTGGGGCCGGGGTTCTCGCGAGCAAAATTCCGGCAGACCATGAATCTTTACAACAAGAACCAGCAGTCTGCGGGCGATTGCACCGTGTTCCGCGGCAAGGGTTTTCTGTTCTTTTTCATGGACGGCCCCATTGACGACGAAGTCACCTCACAGGGCCGGTTTTCCGCGGACGCGCTCGGAACCCTGTCCCGGGTCCTGGCCGAGAACCCGGACACGCCCGCGGCCGTGTTTCAGCATTTCCCGGTCGCATATCCGTTTTCGTCCAAATCGCACAGCGTGCGCAACGACGCTGAGTATCTGAAAATTCTGGATGCGCGGCCCAATGTCAAGGCCGTATTCACGGGGCATTTCCATACAACCAATGTGAAGCAGCGCAACGGCGTGGCGCACATTTCCACGCCCGCGCTTGTGCAGTATCCCAACGCGTTTCGCGTCGTCACCATGACCCGGCTGCCCGGAGGCGGGGTGAGCGTTTCCGGCGCGTTCGCGCAGACCCGGCTCACAAGTGTGCAGGCCGCAAGCAAGAGCGCCTCTGGAAGCTCGCACTCCGGAAAACCCCAGGACCAGGATTTCACGCTGACATTGAAATAGCGCGGCCCCGGGTCTTGCGCGGGGTCACAAATTAAAACAAACTATGATATTATCTTATCAGCATCCGGCGTGGCATGCGCGGCGCGCCGGGCGGAAGGACATGGATTCATGAGCGAATTGAAGCAGCAGATCGAACTGGCCGTGCAGGCCATTCGCAAGGAAACGGATTTCGCGCCGCGGATCGGCATCATCCTCGGCACCGGGCTTGGAGGAGTCGCCAGAGAGATACAGGCCGAGAAGACCATCGAATATGCGCGCATTCCGGGATTTCCCCGGCCCACCATGGAGGACCACGCGGGCATCCTGCACTTCGGGCGGCTCGAAGGCCAGCCCATCGTGGCCATGCAGGGCCGGTTCCATCTGTACGAGGGCTACTCCCCGGCGCAGATCACATTCCCCGTGCGAGTGCTCAAAGCCCTGGGCATTGACACGCTCGTGGTGAGCAACGCGGCCGGCGGCATCAACCGCAAGTTCCAGGCCGGCGATCTGATGATCCTGGACGATCACATCAACTTCATGGGCGTGAACCCGCTCGTGGGCGCCAACGACGACACCCTCGGCCCGCGGTTCCCTGACATGAGCGAGCCTTACGACAAAAAGCTCGTGGCGCTGGGAATGGACATTGCCCTGGCCCAGGGCTTCCGCTGCCACCGGGGAACCTACATCGCGGTCACTGGTCCGTGCCTGGAAACCGCGGCCGAGTACCGCATGTTCGGCGTGATGCAGGCAGACGCCGTGGGCATGAGCACTGTGCCCGAGGTCATCGTGGCCAAACACGCGGGCCTGCGCGTATTTGGCGTATCAGTCATCACCGATATGTGCATTCCCGAGACGCTCAAGCCCGCGGACATCAGTGAAATCATCGCCATCGCCAACGAGGCCGAACCCAGGCTCACGCAGCTCATTCTGCGGCTCATTTCAAAAATGTAAGCCGCTATGCTATAATTTTTTTGAATTTTCGCGGACCGCAGGCAATGCTGAACTATTGGGGGTTCTTGTGAGACATTTCTGGATTCTGCTCATTGGACTTTCCTTGTGCTGCAGCGCGGCGCTGGCCCAGGAAGAGCCTTTCAAGGCCAAGGTCAATCTCGTGCTCGAAGACGGCTCGGTCATGCTTTATTCCGGAGCTAAAAAGGGCGTAAAAACCGGCGACGAATTCGAGCTTCAGCGCAATGGCGTAAAAGTCGGCGTCATCAAAGTCACGAAAACAACGGATTTGGCCGCATACGCCAAAATGGTGTCCGGCGACGCCAAGCCCATGGATGTGGCCGTGCGCGTGGCCGCGGGCAAGCCCGAAAAAGCCCCGCCCGAGGAAAAGGCCGAAAAAGAACCGCCCAAGGAAAAACCCAAGAAGGATAAGGACAAGGAAGAGGATAAAGATTCCAAGGCCAAGAAAAAGGAAAAGGAAGACAAGCCGCCCAAGGAAGACAAGCCCAAGGAAGAAGACAAAGCCAAGGCCAAGCCCGTGGAGCCGCCCAAGCCCGACAAGGGTGAGGAGCCTGCGGCGCTGCCGCCGACTGCGCTCGGCTTGAGCGGCCTCATGCTCATGCCTTCGGCCCATGTGGACGGTCTGAACAAGGGCGCCGTGGCCGTTTACCACCACAATGCAGACGACGAATCCCTCAACTACACGGACACCATGCTCGGTTTCACCTATGGCGTGAGCAAGAATGTGGAAGTGGGCTACATGAACATGACCACCAGCCCGGAAGCCACGGGCACGGTCACGGCCCAGGACATCAAGACCAACATCATCTCCCTCAAGTACAAATTCCACGAATCCGCGCCAGAGGGCCAGGGCCGCAACCAGCCCGCGGGCATGGATTACGATTACTCGTTCGGGCTGCAGTACTTCAGCATGTCCCTGCCCGATTCCATCGCCATGGGCGACAGCATCAAGGCCACGCGCTTTTTCCTGGCCGCCTCCGGCGCCATGCAGCAGGGCACGCTGCATGTGGCCCTGTACACCCAGGGCGGCAGCCTGTTCGATGATGTCATCGGCGATTCCTATGACGGCTTCGGATACCAGGCCGGGTTCGAGTATCCCATCGGTGCTCCGTCCGGCAAGGCCAAAGGCTCTGTCCAGGAACGGATGTCACTGCTTCTGGAATACGACGACAAGCCCTTCTTCCTGGGCGTGCAGGAGGCGGTTTCCGTGGGCCTCCGTTACCGCCAGGAGAACTTCGCCTTCACCGTCGGCATGCTTGATGTGTCCGAGTCCGGCATTTTGAGCCTGGGAGGTTCTTACCACTTCTGATATGAAAACACGGATCCCCAAAACCCTGGCGCTCGTTTTCGCAACCGCACTGGCGTGCGCGGTGTTAATTCCCGGCACCGCACGCGCCGCGATTTTTGAACCCGGCCGCATCACCGCCGAAGCCGAACAATATACCATAGACGATCACAACGATATTTTCCGCCTGTCCCTGACCCCGGTGCTGGTGCACGGCAATCTCACCGCGGCCATCGGCGTGCACATGATGATTGACCCGGATTTCCGCCTGTACGACAACGGCAACGACTTCCTGGTGCTCGAACAGCTCGTGTGGAACCGCGACAGGCTCAAAATCGAATACGGCGACATCGAGGGCCTCACCCTGGGCCGCGGTTTCGTAGTCAACAATTACTACTCGAACACCGTGAACAATGTGCCCGACAACGAGACCAAGGGCATCCGCTTCGACACCTGGAGCGACCGCTCGAACATCACGCTGTTCAGCACATTGAGCCACCTGTCCGGAGGCCGCGCCGAGCGCCGCATGGGCGATGTGGCCCTGGGCACCACATTCGCCGTGGACAGCGATCCCGATGTGGAAATCATGGGCCTGGACGCCAAGGTCAACATCATCCCGAATTCGTGGACCGTGTACGGCGAATACGCGGAGATCGTGGACGCCGGCAACGGAGTCACCGTGGGAACCGCGGTTACGCCCCTGCCCAAAGCGCTGGACCTCACCCTGGTGGGCGAGTGGCGCAAGTTCGACGCGGATTTTCAGCCCGGCCTCATTGATTCCCACTACGAAGCCAAGGGCGCAACGCCCGCCGTGAGCGCCACCAACCCCGCAGGCAAGGTCGAGGGATTCTATCTTGCCGCGGATTACTATGTCAGCAACAAGAACAATCTCAAGATTTTCTATGAAGATTACGAAAACGCGCGTGCCCGCGCCGGACTCATCGCCTCCGCCGCCCTGGCGGACCGCGTGGCCCTGCACGCGTTTTACGCACAGGAAAATTTCGTGCCCAGCGGCAACCTTCGCCGCGAGGACTCCGTGATCCTGGCGGACCTCACCGTGGCGCTCACCCAGCATCTGGATCTGCTGTTCGATTACTACCGCGCGTTCGACGACCAGCGCCAGCCCCTGGAGAGCTTCGGCACCCGCATCAAATTCCACCTCAAGCGCTGACCGGGATCTATTGCGTCACATCTGATCGAGAAGTTTTCTGATCGCTCCGCACAGCGCGCCGATCTCGAACGGTTTCTGAACGAAGGCTCGGTTGTCCTCTTTGAGCAGATTCGCGGCCACGCCTTCGGAACTGAAGCCGGATGAAAACACAATTTTGACCTCGGGGTTCAACTCCTTGAGCCGGGCGCTGACCTGCGCGCCGTCCATGTCCGGCATCATGAGATCCAGCACCACGGCCGCAATGTCCCGCCCCTGTTCTTCATAAATTTCCACGGCCTGCGCGCCGCCGGGCGCGAGAATGGGTTTGTATCCGTTGCGGGACAAAATTTTGCCGGCAAGAGTCAGAAGCGCCTGCTCGTCGTCCACCACGAGAATGGTCTCTGTTCCGGCCAGGGGCGCGGCGGCGCGGCTGGCCGCGGCGCTCGCGGCGGGGGTTTCTCCGGCTGGCAGATATATCTTGACGCTGGTGCCTTTGCCGGGTTCGCTGTACAGGTGCAGGTGCCCGTTGTGCGAGTGAACGATGCCCAGGGTCACGGACAGGCCCAGGCCTGTGCCCTTGCCGATCCCCTTGGTGGTGAAAAACGGCTCGGTGATGCGCGACAAAGTGTCCGGCGGCATGCCGATGCCGCTGTCCTCGATCTCGATGAGGCAGTACGCGCCCTGCATGGGTTTTCCGCATTGATAGCAATCGAAATCCGAGCATTGGGCCGAATTGACCCTGATGTCGAGCCTGCCGCCCGCGGGCATGGCGTCCACGGCGTTGTTGCACACATTGACCAGCGCCTGCTCGATCTGGTTGGCATCGCAGTTGATCACAATACCGTCCGGCGACGACACGGTTATTACGATGTTTTTGGGTACGGTCCGCTTGAGAATACCGTGCAGTTCGCCGATGATTTTCGCCGCGTCCACGCCTTTGACATTTATCCGGTCCCTGCGCGCGAAAGTGAGCAGCTTCATGGTCAAATCACGCGAGCGCAGCGCCGCCTCCCTGATGGCCTCGAATTCTTCCTCGGCCGGGGAGTTTTCGCCGACTTCCTGCCGTGCAATCTCGGCCGCGGACATGATCACGCCCAGCATGTTGTTGAAATCGTGCGCCATGCCCCCGGCCAGGTGTCCGATGGCTTCCATTTTCTGGGACTGGAACAACTGGGCCTGAAGCCGCTGCCGTTCAGTTTCCGCATTTATGCGATCAGTGACATCGCGCGCCGCTGCGTAGATGGTTTTGCCGATGGGCCTGGAGCGCCACTCTATCCAGCGGTATGTGCCGTCTTTGTGCCGGTACCTGTTTTCAAAACTCATGATTTCTTTCTGCGCATTCAGCCGGGACACAGCATCAAGTGTGTTCTGGACATCGTCAGGATGCACGAATTCAATGAAAGGCTTGTCCAACATTTCCTTCACGGAATACCCGAGCACCTTTTCCCATTCCGGATTAAGGCGCAGGAATCGTCCGTCCGTGTTTGCGATGCACAGCAGGTCCAAGCTGTTGGTGAAATAGCGATCCAGCTCCTCAATCTTTTCTTGAAGAGCCAGTTCTGCTTTTTTTCTGTCCGTGATGTCCTCGATGATGCCGTCTATCCAGAGCGGGTTGCCCGCGTTGTCGTAATGCACTGTGGCGGAACAGGACACCCAGATCGGCTCGCCGTTCTTTTTCTTTAAGGGCAGCTCGCGCGCTTTGACCACGCCCGCGCTCATGAGTTCTTCCATGAATGCGGTGCGGTCGTCCGGGTTCTGGTACAGGTCCGCGACATCCATGGCCAGCAGTTCTTCCAGGCTGTCGCAGCCGTGGATTCGCGCCAGGGCCGGGTTGGCCTCGATGAACCGGCCGCGCGGGCCGGGCGTGTTGCGGTAAATGCCGATGTTGACATTCGTCACCAGACCGCGGTATCGCTCTTCGCTCTCGCGCAGCGCCCGCCCGGCGCGTTTGCGCTCGGTGATGTCCGTGCCGATGCTTAACATCGCGGGTTCCCCCGCCCAATCCGTGAGTTTCACGAAGACTTCGAGCGGGAACGAGGAGCCGTCCTTGCGGAAGTGTTCCACTTCAAACGACGCTTCGCCGTATTCGCTGATGAGCCGCATGCGATCTTCAATAAGCTGCTGGCTTTGCGGCACATCCACCTCATGCAGGGTCAGTCCCATGAATTCATCTTTGGCATAGCCGTGAAGCTCGAAAGTTTTTCGGTTTGCGTACAGGAATTGCCCCTTGAAATCATGCACGGTGATGCTTCCCGGCGCGTTGTCCAGGATCTCGGCCATGAGCCGCAGCGTCTGCTCCGAGCGCCTGCGTTCAGTGATTTCCTGAAGCACGCAATGCGTCTGTTTGAAAGAGCCGTCTTTGTTGCGCCCGATTTTCCCGTCGAAGGTCACAAGAATCGCGGAGCCGTCCTTGCGGATCATTTCGAATTCCACGCCCAGAACGAAGCCCAGGGCCTTGAATTTCGGAAAGTTCTCGCGAAACACTTTCTGGAAATCCGGGTGGATGAACTCGGAGAAGTTGCGGCCCATGACCTCTTCTTTTGAATATCCTAGGATGCGGCACCAGGTGTCGTTGAGTTCCATGAAATTGCCCTGCTCGTCCAGGGATTGATACCCGAGGGGGGCGTTCTCAAAAAGGTCGCGGAACCGCTCCTGGCTCTGCCTCAACTCCGCTTCCAGTTGTTTGTACGGGGTGATGTCCCTGACTGTGCCGATCACGCCCATGATGTGGCCGCGTTCATCCAGCAGGGGAGAGCAGGTGTCGGATACCCAAAGCCTGTTGCCGGTTCTGGTGTCCGTGTATTCGTAATCAATTGTGATGGGCGGCGCGCCGTTCAGAACCTGTTCTATGGCGTCCAGAATCCCGGTTTCCTTCAGATGCGGGAACAGTTCGCGCGCATCTCCGCCCAGCACTTCTTCGGCGGTTCTCCCGCTCAACCGCTCCATGACCGGGTTCCACACCAGATACCGCAGGTCCCGGCCGTAGACCAGAATGCCGTCCTGCACATTGCTGATGATCTGCCGCAGTACGGGGTCCGCATGGAGGCCTGTACCAACATGGCCCGGTTCTGTTCCTTCAGGGGTGTTGCGCATTGGGGGCGCTCCGGTTCGATGCGTGACAGAATTCTTGTATATATTATGTCATAGTGTCGCCACAATTCAACAATAGGGCCAAAAAAGCCAATTGCCATGAGCTATGGCCGATGTATAAAAGGTACTGAAATTTGACGATGTGTGAGCTTTGAAGGAATCAGTCGCGCTTGACGATGACCCGGTAGCCGTCCTTGAGTTCGTACACCCATTCCGGGAATTCGTCGGACTCGAAAAACACCTCGAAGAAATCCGCGACAAAGTGCTCGCCGCGCATTTCCTCCACGGGATCCGAGTCTTTGCGCACTTCGAGATTGAGCGGGCGGGTCCAGTCCTCGAAGGTCATTTCGGGCCGCTTGTTGCGCTCTTCAAACAGGGCGCGCTCGCCGGATTCCTCGATGACCTGCTCGAACCGGTTGCCGCCTTCCAGGGATTCCACGATAACTTTGAGCGCCATGTTCCGTTGCGTCCTTTCATGGGCCAGGCCCGCGCGCCGGGGCTGGGCCGCGGCGCGTTTTTAATTGTACATTATCAACTTTACGGCGATCCCCCTGCAATTTCAATACCGCGCCCCGATTTGCGCCGTGGCGCGCTTGATATCCCCGGGCCGCGGCGCGATAATTAGGCAGCATCCGCCGCAGCCGCGGACCCGTGGAGACAGCGCCCATGCCCCTTTACGACTGGAAACTCAAGTTCAAGCCGCAGATTCCCGAGGATGTTCTGGCCCTGCACCGAGCATGCGACATTGTGGATTTGCATATAGATACATTCATGATCATGAAGGTGCGCGGCATTGACATCACCCGGCGGGGCAAACCCGTCACATTCATGAACATGGCGCGCCACGCCGTGGATGTGCCGCGGCTGCGCGAGGGCGGCGTGAACGCTCCGTGCTGGGGCGTGGTGGTGTTCCCGTTCCGCAGGTCCGGGTTCTTCAACCAGGCCATGAAATATCTGGATCTGGTGCACCGGTGGCACGAGGAGCACGGGGACCTCATGACCCTGTGCACGACGGCCGCGCAGTTGCGCGAAACCC
The DNA here is from genome assembly GCA_020061125.1 of bacterium. GTDB lineage: Bacteria > UBP15 > UBA6099 > UBA6099 > DSWB01 > DSWB01. The sequence goes on from JAGUYV010000321.1 coordinate 13,111, forward strand.
TGGCCGCGGGCGGCATCGGTGGCATCCTGGGCCTCGAGGGCGCGCACCCGCTCATGGGCGACATCGGGAATCTCGAAACACTGGTCAATCGCGGCATCCGCTATCTCACCCTCACGCATTTCACCAGCAACGAGGCCGCCATCTGCGCCACGGACCCCAGCCCGCGCTTCACGGGCCTGTCGGATTTCGGCCGCGAGGTCGTGGAATACTGCGACGAGCACAATGTGCTGGTGGATCTGGCGCATGTGAGCGAGCCGTCGTTTCTCGAAGCCGCGGCGCATACGCGCAACCCGGTGATCGTGTCCCACACCGGCGTGCGCGGGGTCAAGGACATGTGGCGCAACATCAGCGACCAGCAGATCCGCGCCGTGGCGGACACCGGCGGCGTGATCGGCGTAATCCTGCACTCGAATTTTCTGGGCGGAGAGCGCGTGGCGTCCGTGAGCCGGTGGGCCGACCATGTGGATCATGTGGTGAAAATCGCAGGTGTTGACCACGCGGCCATCGGCTCGGATCTGGACGGCGCCATCGTGCCCCCGCGCGAGATGCAGGACATCGCGGACATGCCCCAGCTCACCTGGGCGCTGGTCCAGCGCGGTTATTCCGAAGACGCCGTGCGCAAGATCCTCGGCGGCAACGCCCTGCGCGTGTTCGACCGCGTTCTGGTCTGACCCGCGTTCCCTTATTCGCTTTTCTTGTGAATGGTTTTTCTGAAATGCTCGAACCGGTGCTTGACTCCGGTGAGGGTCTCGCTGTGTCCCACGATCAGAAACCCGTCGGGTTTGAGCGCGTCGTAAAACCGGTTCACCAGCTCCTGCTGGGTGGCCTTGTCGAAATAGATCATCACATTGCGGCACAGGATTACATCCAGGGGGTTGCGCATGGGCCATTTGTCCATGAGATTCAGGTGCCGGAACCTGACCAGGCGCGTGAGGGCTGGCAGGGCGCGGAAACAAGCGCGGCCGCCCTGGTCCGCAGGCTCGAAATATTTGTCGCGCAACTCGGCCGGGGTGTCCTTGAACCGTTCGAGCGGGTAATCGCCGCGGCGTGCAATGTCGAGCACGCGGGTGGACACATCCGTGGCCAGGATGAGCGCGTCGCGCCGCTCCAGATCCGGGATGGTCTCGTTCATGATCATGGCCACAGTGTAGGCCTCCTCGCCCGAGGCGCAGCCCGCGCTCCAGAGCCGCAGGCGCGCGTCCCGCGGTCCGGCCGCGTAGGGCTTGAATACGGTTTCCGTGAGAAAGTCGTAATGATCCGGCTCGCGGAAGAAGTAAGTCAGGTTCGTGGTCAGCGCGTTGATGAGGATGGTCAGTTCCTCGCCACCGTCCTGCTCCTTCACGAATTTCAGATATTGGCGGTAACTGGAGAATCCGAGGTCGCGCAGGCGCTTGCCGAGCCGGTATTGCACCAGCGGCTTTTTGTCCTTGTCGAACGACAGGCGGCACAGATCGTAAATCATGGCGCGAATCTGCTCGTACTCCGCATCCGGGAGATCCCGCAGCGTGGCGTCGGCAGGTTGCTGTTCGTTGTTCTGCTCCATGCGAATCACCGGCAAACTCGATACCCATTGATTTTAACCCGCAAATCGGGCAAACGCGCGGGCATGGGGATTAAAAACCTTGCGCGTAACGGTGTGCCACCGCTGCCGCTCACGGCAGAAATCACTTTGAACCTTTTAATAAAGACCTCAATAGCACGGTGACGCACATCATGTTTCAAATGGTCTATGGGCCGGTATATCGGGAATAACTTTCGGCCAGGAGCGGAAACCGGATGCACAATTCCTCGAACGCGATGTGTGTGACTGATGTCACACCGTTTAACCCGGGGCTGGAACAGAAAGTCAAACCACGCAAACACAATGAAAGGAGCATCATGCAAATGAGAAAGGTGAAAGAACTGTGTGCTTTGTTTTCGGTTGCGGCGTTCGCCGTGGCCCTGTACGGCGCTTCACCGGCGGAGGCGAAGGCAAACGCATCGGGGAAAGCAAAGGCCGGCGCTGTGGAGAAAGGCGGCCCCGCAGCAGAGCCTGGCGACAATGGCGGCGTGGACAGCCCCGGCAAACCCGGACAGGGACCCAAGTCAAAGGATGAAACCAATGGCAAGGGACAGGGCCTGCCGGACGACAAGCCCGGCCGGGACAGAACCCCGGACCAGGGCGATTCCCAACAGCCCGGAACCCAGAAACCGCCAGTGGACAAACCCGGCAATTCCCAGAAGCCAGGCAATGGAGCGCCCGGCGCGGGCCAGCCCCAGAATGGCTGCTGCAACAGTTGCTGCAACAGCGCGCCCGGACCCAAACCCGGACCCGGCGCCAAACCCGGACCCAAACCTGAAAACGGCCAGAAGCCGGGTTCCGGACCCAAACAGGAAGGCAATCAGGGTTGCCAGAACGCAAAGCCCCAGCAAGGCGAAAACCCGGGCAAGGAAAAAGGCAAAGACGGACAGGGCGGCAAACCGGACACCACTCCGGGAATGGACAAAGGAAAGCCCGGCTTTGACAAAGCGCAGCACCGCAACGAACACGGCAAGCCCGATGCCAAAGGAAACCAGAACAGCGGGCCAAAGAACGGCAAGCAGGGAAAATGAAAGCTGCACAGAAGAACTGCCGTGACAAAGCGCCCCCGGATTCCCGGGGGCGCTTTTTTTTGAGTGCGTGCGATAATGCGCCAAGGATTGGCTTTACGCTGCGTGTGAGCCGGGTTAGAATGACATTGCCGTGGCCGCACATGGGGCAGTTATTGAGACGCCGCGACTGGCGAAGGGTTTAACGAATCCGAAAACATCATCCTGTGGAAATCAGCCCTCTGCATGTCTTCAAAAAAAGTGTCCAGAAAGACATTGATAGCCATTGTGGCGCTGCTTCTGGCGGCATCCGCGCCCGCAGCCTGGGCCGCAGCGCAATGGGCCGGTTTCCACAGGGAAGCCTTGCGCCTCGAAACCCTGCGCCGTGAACTTGCCGCCGTTTGCGCAGACACCGGGCGAGACAATGCGTCTTGGCGCAAAGGCGGCATGAGCAGCGCGGAGCTTCTGAAAACAGCCGCCGCAAGGGATATCCGCCTCCGGCGCATAATAAATGAATTGCGAATCGGCAAAGGATGGCTCGATCGCAAACGCAGCCTGCTGCTCAAGCAGGCCTTGCTCGGGATGAATTACAGCCAGTCCGCAAGGCATTGCGCCAGAGCCGTGATCTTCGCGCCTCAAGGCAAGCAAGATTCCATGTGCTATCCCTATAATCTCTCGGATTACATGCGGGAAATCAGTGAGACGGAACGCAAGGTTTCCGCACAGGGCGACGGGCGTTTTTTTCGGGAACTGGCGTCGCGACTCTCTTTCGGCAAAGCCGCATCTCAAGATAAGCGCAAACCGAATGTCATCATTATCGTGATTGACGCTTTGAGAGCGGACGACGCATACAATGCCGCGCACGCCCCGTTCCTGGCGGAACTGGCGCGGGATGGGTTGCGGTTCGACAACGCAACGGCGGCCGGTTCCGCAACGCATACATCCGTGGCCTCGCTGCTTACCGGAACCCCGCCCCACACCCACGGCATGATCGGCTACAACCCGTGGCGGAATGAATTTTTAATCAGCAAAATATTCAAAAGCTCCGGATACGACACCGCCGCGTTCAGCGCCAATTCCGTGGTGTGGCCGCGCATGGGTTTCGGCGAAGGATTCGAGTTTTTCGCCGGCAGATACTGGATTCCCGCGGAGATGCTGAACAACGACATTGAAGCCTATCTTGCCCAGAGGCGGCACACGGGCAGGCCGGTGTTCATGTACATCCATTACATAGACCCGCATGATCCCTATTTCGCGCCGGGCGCGGACAATCCGTACCAATGGGATGGCGAGATCGATCCCAATATTGTTCGCGCTTTGTACAATGACCGGAACCTGAATGCCAGGGACCATGTGGATAAAGAAAAACGCGGCGCAATGCGGCGGCGCTATCTCATGGAAATCGAATATGTGGATGCGCGGTTGCGAGAACTGTTCTCCATTTTGCGCACAATCGGCCTGCTGCGGAACGCCGTGGTGGTCGTGACTGCGGACCATGGCGAGGAGTTCTTCGAACACGGCGGCGTGAAACATTCGCGCACGCTTTACAGGGAAGCGGTTCATGTGCCGTTGATAGTGTGGGGCGAGGTCCCGGAATCGTGGCGCAGGGCGCATGATCCCGCGCGGCCGGTTTCGCATATTGAAGTTGCGCCAACGATTCTTGAAGCCGCGGAACTGGCCGCGCCGCCATGGATCGGCAAATCGCATCTTTTCCTTGGAAAGCCCCCGGCATGGCGCTATTCGGTTACGCAGGGCATGGAGCCTGGAGGTTATGATCGCTCCTGCGTGATTCATTCGGTCGAAGATTCCGCGCACAAGCTGATTCTCTGTCCGGAGAACGGAGTCATGCAGATGTTTCGCATTCGCGACGACGCCCGCGAGCAAACGGATGTGTCCGCCCGAATCCCCGGAAAGGCCGAGCGTTTAAGCAATGAATTGAAGACATGGATTCGGGAAACGGGTGAGGACACAGTAAAGCAGAAAAGCGCAATTGACGGCGAAACCAAACGGCAGCTCAAATCACTCGGCTATATAAAATAATCGCAATTTCCCGGCGCTCCCGGAAAGGCTCGAACCGGGAACCCCGCTTGTGAAAACCTGCGCTCTATACGGTTGAACCGGGATTGTGAGAAATTTCCTGCAATTGATGGGTGTCAGATGCGATCCGGCCAGATGCGGGAAGAGTGGTACACGCGCAGAATCTGCACAATATTGTCCTTAACCCGGTACGGCACGATGTAGGGCGTGTTGGGAATCACAAGCTCTTTGGTGCCGGAAATCCTACCGGCCCGACCCAACCCGGGCTGCTCTTTCAAAAGCGATATTGTATCAATAATCTTCAAGACCGCATTCACGGCTGCCTGCGGATTGTCCTGCGTGATGTAAGCCTCGACATGTTCAAGGTCTGCAATCGCCCGATCAGTCCATTTTATGCGCAATCCTGGCCTCCCACTTCGTCCGCACCTCACTGTGATCCGTTAATGCGCCTGCGCCATTGTCAACATCGTCAATCGCGGCCTGTATGCCCTGAATCTGCCATTCGTTGAGCGCAAGATACTGGTCCAGGGCTTGTTCTATGACATAGGATTTTGAACGATTCATGGCCTTGGAAAGCAAGTCCAGCCTCTCACTGGTGTCCTGCCTGACCCGAACGGTAAGGCTTGCGTCTTTTGACATAACGGCCCTCCGGAAAATACATTTGATTGCATTGTAATTAAATGTAAGACAATGGTCAAGTTACGGCAATTCGCAATAAGCGCCATTCGAAACGGGGGATTGCGGGGTGCAATTCACAGACTACTGAAAAATGCGCAAACCAATCCGAAAAGTCAAAGCGCGATGGGCTGGATATTTTTCGTAATTCGATTTAATCCCGACGCGCCCGGAAGGGCTCGAACCTCCAACCCCCAGTTCCGAAGACTGGTGCTCTATCCAGTTGAGCTACGGGCGCAAATTCAATTCGCCAATATTATAGGCGCAGTTCTGATCCGGGAAAAGATTGGCGCTGGAAACCACGCGGGAGCGCAGCCGCGCTTACCACACGGGATCAGGCGATTTCCATCAGCTCGATGTCGAAGATCAGGTCTTTGCCGGCCAGCGGGTGGTTGGCGTCCACGGTCACGGTGTCTTCGGTGACGCTGGTGATGGTGACTACGAGGCTGTCGCCGTTGGGCTGGGACACGCGCAGCATCTGGCCGGGTTCGGGCTGCAGATGCGGGGGGAACTCGGACAGGGGCACGCTCTCGACCATGTCCTCGCGATGCGGGCCGTATCCGTCTTCCGGGCTGATTTCGATGGTGGTTTTGCCGCCCACGCTCATGCCGATCACGGCCTGCTCGAAGCCGGGGATGAGCTGGCCCTGTCCCAGGGTGAATTCGAGGGGTTCGCGGTCCTGCGAGGTGTCGAATACGGATCCGTCGTGCAGGCGGCCCGTGTAGTGGACTTTGACGGTGTCACCGTCTTTGGCTGCTGACATGAATGCCTCCCTTGGCGGCGCGCCGCGCCGCGCGGTCTTGTGTTCTGGAAAACTGCCGGGGAAACCGGGGAGCAGCGGTGCGGCGCGCGCCGCAGCTTCACAACAGCAGTCCTGTGCTTGCTTTGCACATCATAAGCGGAATTGCGGGCGCGCGCAAACCGAAACCGCGATTCCGGTGTTTCTATAGCGGATCGGCCGTCATTTTTTCTGGGCCAGAATCAGATCCTTGACCTGGTGCGGATGCGGCACGCCCATGAGGGAGATTTCTACGCCATCGGTGCCTGCGGTGCCGATGAGCACATGGCCGATATTCACGATGCGGTGCACGGCGCTTTGCTGCACGGTCACGCTGCGCACATCCTTGATGTCTATTTCGTTGGTGTTCTTGGCGATGATGCCCTCGCGGCACATGACCCGGCGCGAGGTCACGGTGTATGTGTGGTTCAGGCGCATGAGCCACACATAGACACCGATTGCGGGCGCAAGGATCAGCAGATACCAGGAATAGTTTTTTGTAATATCCCGCAGCATGAAAGCGGCGATACACACAACCGCAATCGCGAAGATCTCACGCGCCACGGTCCACAGGGACTGGTGGGTCTTGAGCAGTTCGGTTTCCTGGGCCGGGGTCTGGGCCGGGTCAACAAGATCCCGTCCGCAATACCGGCACACGATGGCTTCGTCCTGAATGTCTTCTGCGCAAAACGGACACTTCTTCATGTGTGGCCTCCAGGGTCGTTTCGGAAGATTTGATGATCATTTGTAACACAATCGGGATGCAAGGGCAAGGCCGCACTTGCGCAAAGCGCATTTTGTCTGCATAATCGTCATACCATCAATTCCCCGGAGGGTCGCATGCCGGACGGTCAGGAACCGCAGAGAGTCCCCGTGATGCCGGACAATCCCGAGCCGGCGCCGGATTTGTACTGGCGCGCGTTCAAGGTCGTGGCGCCGCCGCTGCTGCGCCTGCACAGGGTCCGCGTGACCGGCGCGGAGAACCTTCCGTCCGCAGGGCAGGGAGGGGCCATCGTGGCCGCGCTGCACAAC
>JAGUYV010000107.1 GCA_020061125.1 bacterium
ACTGGAGCGCGACACCCTGCGGCGTCTCGCCGCCGCGGGCCTGCACGCCGCCCTGTGCAATGCTCTGAACACGGATTTGATCCGCAGCTTTGTCTGAACGCGCACAGGCCGCATTTCAAGGGTAAACCCCGCATTGACATTGTTGTCTATTGTGTTGTAACTTGTTGTATGTAAGGAAATGGCTTTTTCAAAATCCCAAAAAGGGATTACTATTACAATATCTGTAGCAAAACACAGAGCCTAAGAGAAAAAGAGCCATAGAACTCTGTATCAAGGCTGGGGGCCGCATTTCCATGATTCGCTTCAACTACATGGGTTTGGAATTTCAGCAACACCCGCAGGGCGTTGATGTGTTCGCAACCGGGGAATTGCAGTTTTACGATTCCCAGAAGTTCATGAAAACAGTGCCCGAGGAAACCAAAGGCAAAGGCCGCAATGTAACCCTCGACATGGGCGAACTGAAATTCATAGACTCCGCGGGCCTCGGCGCCGTCCTGTATGTGTCCGAAGCGCTGCGCATGCAGGGGCAGAAACTGATCCTGCGCAATGTGAACCAGTACAACCGCAGGGTGCTGGAAAAAATCGCGCCCGTGGGTACCTTCGACATCCAGGACTGAACAGAACCGCATAACTCTTGTGCCGCCATGGCAAAACACGCCCGAGCCGCCCGGCGTCTTACTCGTCCATGATTTTGTTTTCACCCTCCCCGGCATTTCCTATATAATGATCAGCAGTTTTCAATGAAAGCGAGGTTCGGCCATGGACAATATCGCTCCATCGCAACTCGATAAAAGCATCGTGGCGCGGCTCGTGGAGATTTTCGGCGAACGCAATGTATCCGTGACGGATGTGGATCGCGCGGCTTACTCGCGGGATCTCTGGCCCAGAACGCATATATGGATGTCCGGAGGCCGGATCCCCCACCCGCCCGACGCCATTGTGTGGGCGAAAACCGAGGAGCAAATCTCGGAGCTGCTCAAGCTGGCCAACAAGGAACTGTTTCCGGTGATTCCGTACGGGGCGGGGTCGGGCGTATGCGGCGGCGCGCTGCCCCTGTTCCGGGGGGTGATTCTGGATGTCAAGAAAATGGACCGGATCATCGAAATTGACGATGTGTCCCTCACCGTGACCGCGGAGCCGGGCGTGATCGGCCAGCATCTCGAAATGGAGTTGAACCGCAAGGGCTACACCATGGGGCACTTCCCGAGCAGCATCTACTGCTCGTCGCTGGGCGGCTACCTCGCGGCGCGCTCGGCCGGGCAGTTGTCCGCGCGCTACGGCAAAATCGAGGACATGGTCATGAGCATGCGGGCCGTGTTGCCGAATGGAGATATCGCGGAAACCGTGTGTTCGCCGCGTTCCGCGGCGGGACCCAACTGGACGCAGATGTTCGTGGGCAGCGAGGGCACGCTGGGCGTCATCACGCGAGCGCGCATGCGCATCTATCCCTACCCGCCCTCGCGCCTGTTCCGCGCGTTCACCTTCAACGGCGTGCACGACGCCCTCGAATCCATCCGGGAAATCATGCGCGCGGGCGTACTGCCCGCGGCCGTGCGCCTGTACGACGAACTCGACACCATCCTCATCGGCGGCAAGAAAGAGGATTCCGTGGAAACGCCCATCAACCACGACCCCGAGCCGGAAAACCCGGTCAAGAAAGTCATGCACGAGGTGTCGTCCGGTGTGCAGAACATTCTCATGGGCATTCCCAAAGTGGCGGGCCGCCTGGCCGAGCATGTCAAGGGCAAGTGCCTGCTGGTGCTCACCTTCGAGGGCGTGCCCGAGATGACGAACGCGGAACTCGAAACCTCGGTGCGCATCTGTAAAAAGAACAGCGGCCGGGACGAGGGCGAAGAGCCGGCCAAGCGCTGGTGGGAAAACCGCTACAATGTGTCCTACAACCAGTCCCGGGTGTTCCATCAAGGCTCGTGGGTGGACACCTTCGAGGTGGCCACAACCTGGGACAAGGTGGAGAAACTCTATTTCGCGGTGCGCAAGGCCGTGTCCCCGCACGCATTCATCATGGCGCATTTCAGCCATGCCTATGTGCACGGGTGCTGCATCTATTTTTCCATGCTGTCGCGCGGGCGCGATCAGGAAGAGGCCGAGAAGGTTTACGATACCGTGTGGAAAGCGGCGCAGGGCACGGCCGTGCGTTTCGGCGCAACCGTCACGCACCATCACGGAGTGGGGCTGCACAAGGCCCAGGGCCTCAAACGCGAACTCGGACCGCTCATGGAAACTTTCCGCGGCGTGAAAACGGCCATGGACCCCAACAACATTCTGAATCCCGGCAAGCTGGGCCTGCCCGATTGGGGTGAATGACGGTGCTCGCCAAATACGCCAAGGACATCACCTACTGCACCTACTGCCCGCGCCTGTGCCGGTTCGCATGTCCCGTGACCAATGCGGAAACCCGCGAGACCGTGACCCCGACCAACAAAATGAACCTGCTCGAACTGCTGCGCAGCGGCGCCGTGCAAATGGACGCGGGCGTGGCGGACATCTTCTACCGCTGCGCCGGGTGCCTCACCTGCCGGGCATACTGCAAGTGGCGCATTGATGTGCCGCGGGTCATGGAGAGAGCGCGCGCCCTGGCCGTGGAAAAGGGCGTGCAGCCCGAGTGCCTGAACCGCCACATCTCAACTTTCGCCGAGCAGGGCAATCCCTACGGCAAGGCGCTGGCCGCGAAGTTCAACGCCCTCGGCCTCGAGGATCGCGTGGACAAAACCGCGGACACCCTTCTGTTCCTGGGCTGCACTACGATCTTCCATTTCCCGGACCTTGCCAAAGCCATCGTCAAGCTGCTTGACGCTGCGGGCATTGATTTCGCGGTTCACGGCGACGCGGACGCGCTGTGCTGCGGCACGCCCGCCCTGTATTCGGGCGCGCACAAGGATTTCGAGTCCGCAGCCCGCAGGCTCAAATCCAAACTGGGCCGCTACAAGACAATCATCAGCGGCTGCCCGAGCTGTCTGGCCTCGTTCAGCATCAAATATCCCGAGCATGGGATCCCGCAGCGCGCCGCAGTGCTGCACACCACCGAGCTGGCGGCGCAGTTGCTCGACAGCAAACGCATCAAAGTGCGCGAGCCGTTCGCGCAGTCCGCCATGTACCACGACCCGTGCCACCTGGCGAAGTATTTCGGCATATACGACGCGCCCCGCCGGATCCTGTCCGCGCTGTTCGAGCCGGACCGCGTTTTCGAATTCTCATGGAACCGGGACAAGAATTACTGCTGCGGCGGCGGCGGGCTGATTCCGGTCACGGACCCGGCGCTGTCCAAAAGCATCACGCGCAAGCGCCTGGAGCAGTTTTACGAGGCCGCGCCCGACATACTGGTCACGGCGTGCCCCACATGCGAACGCACCTTCCACCGCGCGGATCCGGACATCGAGACGCGCGATCTCATCGAGTTGCTCGCGGAGCGACTGGACGCCTGACGCGCCATGCCCGATCAGTTCAAAACACAACTCGTGGTGAACCCGCGCAGCGCAAACGGCCGCACCGGGAAAAACTGGGCGGCCATCGAGGCGCGGATCCGCGAACACCTGCCCGAGTTCGACACCGCGTTCACGCAGGGGCCGATGCACGCCACGGAACTGGCGCGCGACGCCCTGCGCCAGGGCTATGAAATGGTGGTCACCGTTGGCGGCGACGGCACCAACAGCGAAGTGGTGAACGGATTCTTCGAGCCGGACGGCGCGCCCGTTCGGCCCGATGCGGTCCTGGGCGTGCTGCCCATGGGCACCGGGTGCGACTTCGTGAAAACCGCGGGCATTCCCAAACCCGTGGAACAGGCCGCGGCCCATCTGCCCGGCCGCCACGCCATTCCCTGCGACGCCGGGTATCTCGAATACACGGACAGCGGCGGAAACCCCGCCGCGCGCCACTTCATCAACATTACCGACTTCGGCATCGGCGGCGAGGTGGCGGTGAATGTGAACCGCACCACCAAGGCGCTCGGCGGGTTCGTTTCGTTCTTCGGAGGCATCCTGCGCACGGAGTTGACATATCGCAATAAAACCGTGCGCCTGCACGCGGACGGGCGGGATCTGGGCGAACGGCTGATTAAAAATGTCATCGTGGCCAACGGGCAATTCTTCGGAGGCGGCATGCGCATCGCCCGCGAAGCCGCTTTGAGCGACGGGCAGTTCGAGGTGATCATCATGAACGCCCTCACACGCTGGGAGGGCCTGCGCCTGATTCGCGGCATGTATTCCGGCGATTATGTGGATTACACGAAGAAGATCGAGCGGTTCAAGGCGCGCGAACTGCGTGCGGAGAGCGGCGACACCGTGCTTCTGGATGTGGACGGCGAACAGCCCGGCCGCCTGCCCTGCTCCTTGAAAATCGTTCCCCGGGCCATCAGACTCAAACTCAAGGACCCGGAATCCGGCGCACACGCATGACCCCCGCCCCTCGCGTTGACTTTTTGATCCGCCGCAATATTATGTACTGGATATGGAAATGACCGCCGGAACAGACATCGGCAGCCTGGTGCGCGACCAGGCTGTGAAGTGCATCCATCAGGATTTCGACAGTCGTTATGACATGGAGCACATACGACGCGTGCTCGGAACAGAGAATGCGCGCCTGCTCCAGGGCGTCTCCCAGAACGACATTGACATGCTCAAGCAGTTTTTTTTCAACACCATATACCCGCGCATGGGTGAGCGCGCGGAGCGGGACAAAAGTTTCGAGTCCATGGTGGCGATGCTCAAGCACCCGTCGCGTTTGGGCCGGTTCATCCCCTCGCTGCCCGTGCTTGTGCTCAAGTATGCGCGGGTATGGCCCACGGCCGTGAATGTTGGCGTCAACGCCATGATGGCGTACCTGTACTCGCTGCGCATCGAGGAGCTGGTTTCGCGCGAGGCAGTGGCCATCCTCAAGGAACAGGGGCGCGCGCCGGACGAGCGGTTCGAGATGGACATCCCCCTCTACGAGAAGGCTTTCGTGCGCGTGCCCCTATCGCACAGCAGACGTATGCTCTCCTCCGCGGTCAAAGTCATGAGGGCGGGCAAAAACCCGGAGCTGGTGAAGACCACGCGCAACATACTCAATGATGTGCGCGGCAATTTCGCGCGCCTGGACAAACAGCGCCGCGATGCCGGACAGCCGCCCATGTACGAGGACATCATCCGCGCTCTCAACTTCGGGGAAACCGTGCTCAACCAGGTGCAGTCCGTGTTCGGCGCTCTGGGAGAGGAAAAACTCACGCGCGTTATCCGCATCACCGAAATCAACGAATCCCACCACATCAACACTCTGTACGGTGTTTCATAGCCGCCCGCAATTTTCTCTCCGGGATTGCGCGAAAAAAAGCATCCCCGGCACAAGTGCGCCGGGGATGCGGATTGCCGAATGGTTGCTTGTATGACGCGCGAGCTACGGCACCGACACGGCGGTTTCGCCGCCTTCGTCGCCCAGATTGTCCACCACGGCGCCGTTCACGCGGCAGCCGGGATAGTAGGTTCCGGCGGCGTTGTACACACATGTTCCGGTGCGGCCTGTTGTAATCGCGGTCCAGGCCCCGACCGAGTCGCAGCGGAACTCGAGCTGCGTGGGCAGCGCGCCTGTCACATCGCAGGTGATGGTCACATTCGCGCCGATGCCCGCGGGGTTGGGGCTGGCGGAAATTTCAACGCTTGACGCCTGCACGCCCACGGCCACATCCACGGTGTCCGCCGCGGAATCGTTCACATAACATGCCGGATAATAGGATCCTGCAAAGCTGTACTGACAGGTCGCGGTGTTGCCCGATGTGATGCTGACCCAACTGTCCAGCGTGTCGCAGCGGTATTTGAGCGATGTGGGTGTGCTGGAGGGCGTGCATGTGAGAATGAAGGTTGTGCTGGTGTCGCCCGCCGTGGGAGAAACGCCCGCTGTCACGGTAACATTATTGACCGGCGGCGTGTACTGGGTCACGGTCACGGCGCTGTCCACATTGTCAATGATGGCGCTGTTCACGCGGCAGCCCGGCGTGTAGGAGCCGGGATAGCCGTATGAGCAAACGCCTGTTTTGCCGTTCTGCCATGTGCCGACCGTGTCGCACCGGTACGATGCGGAGGTGGGCGTTCCCGTGGTCGTGCAGGTCACGGTGTAGGAATCATTGGTGGTTCCCGAGGCAGGGCTTACGGATGCGGTGACGCTGACATCCGAGCCGCCGGTCACGGTCACGGGCGTATCCACATTGTCAATGGACGCCTGGTTCACGCGGCAGCCGGGAATGTAGGAACCTGCAATGGAGTAGGTGCAAACGCCGGTGCGCCCGGAGGTCCAGGCGTCAACCGAGTCGCAGCGGTATTCCACGGCCGAAGGCGTGGCCCCCGAAGTGGAACAAGTCACGGTGAAGCCCGTGGTGCCGGCGTCGCCGCTGGATGGGGTGACGGCCGCGGTCACGGTAATTTCGCCCACGGTGATGGCCGTGTCCACATTGTCGCTGGTGGCGCTGTTTACGCGGCAGCCGGGGGTGTAGGACCCGGCGGTTGTGTATGTACAGGTTTTGGTGGTGGTTCCCGTGGTCATGCTCTCCCAGCCCAGGGCGCTGTCGCAGCGCACTTCGAGCTTGCTGACCGCGCCAGAGGAAATGCAGGACACATCCACCTGCGCGGATCCTCCGGCCAGAGCCAGGGATGTTTCCGAGGCCAGGGCGCTGACCGTGGCCGGGTTGCCGCTCACTGTCAGAGCCATGACATAATCCTCGATGCCAATTTGACCGTAAGCAACGCGCGCGAACCCGCTCTCGCCCCAGTCCGTGCCCCAACTGTTCTGGATGATCCAGTATCCGCCGGCGTCGTTATAGCCGATAATGGCCACTGCGTGGCGGCCCTGCAGATCTCCGTAGGCGTGTTTGAAGACGCCGGATTTGTAATAGTAGAAATCCGTGTACACATTGATGATGGCCGCCACGGGGCCGTCGGCCAGAGCAGTCTTGATGGCGGTGGTGTCGCCCGAAGCCAGCCATTCCCACGAATCGAGCTTGGTGGTGCGTGTCTGCCAGTCGCTGCATTTGTTCGCGCATACGCTGTCGCTGGCGGAATATTGCAGGCAGGCCTCGTCCACTACGCCCGCGGTCTGCAGCCGTGTGGCGGCCGAAGACATGGTCCACCCCGTAGTGCACGATCCGCCGCCGCACGAGAACAGATCGGCTTCGGAATAGTCTACATTAAGCAATGCGTTGTTGTTCGCCACGCGGGAAACGGACTCGAACACGGTCAGGAGCGCGAATGCGGCGCTGCTGCCGCACACGCCCTGGGTTTTCACCGCGGGCACCCAGTAGTTGCCGCTGG
>JAGUYV010000157.1 GCA_020061125.1 bacterium
ACGCAGCGTGGCGCTCGTGGAGCGCGCGGACATTCCAGGCGGCATGGCCACTCTCGCTCTGGTGAACCCGCTCCAGACCTTTCATGCGCCGGGCGGCCAGGTTATCCGCGGCATCGGACAGGAGCTTGTGGACCGGCTCGTGGCGCGCAAAGCCTGCCTGGGCCATCTAACCGATCCCATCGGGTTCGCCAACACGGTCACGCCCGTGGACCCTGACGCCCTGGCCGCGGAACTGCGCGCCATGTGCGAACAGGCCGGGGTGCGCTTGCTTTTCAGCCATCGTTTTCGAGAATGCAGGATTGACGCCAAACGGCAAATGACCGGCGTGGCGCTCACGGACGCCGCGGGCCGTTCCGCATCCCTGTCCGCGCGCGCGTTTGTGGACGCCGGCGGCAACGGGGACATGACCCTGGCCGCGGGCTGCCCCATGGAAATGGATCCCGAGCGCCAGCCCATGACCCTGATGTTCGTGATGGGGGGCGTGGACCCGCGCGCCATCATCAGGTTCCAGAAGGAAAACCCCGCGGATTTCCACATGCACCCGGACCTGTCCGTGCTGGATCGCGGTTTTGTGGCGGTGTCCGGCTTTTTCTCACAGGTGGCCGAAGCGCGCGCGCGCGGCGAACTGACCGTGCCGCGCGACCGGTTGCTTTTCTTCAACAACACGCGCTGCGACGAGGTCGTGGTCAACACCACGCGCATTACAGGCCTGGCCGGCATTGAACCTTCAGAACTCGACCAGGCGCGCGCGCGCGGCATGGAACAGGTTCGCGAACTTGTTCCATTCATGACCAAACGCATCGCCGGGTTTGAAAATGCGTTTCTCAAGACCGTGGCGCGCGAGCCGGGCGTGCGCGAGACCCGGCGTCTGCTGGGCCGCTACATTCTGAACGAATATGAACTGATTGAAGGCGCGGAATTCGACGACGCCATCGCGCGCGGCGCGTATCCCCTGGACATTCACCAGCAGACCGGCGAAGGACTCAAGACATTGTCCCTGACCGGCAAACAGCACTACGCCATCCCGCTTCGCTGCTTGCTGAACAATGAGGTTCCGAACCTCATCACCGCGGGCAAGTGCATGTCCGTGACACATCAGGGGTTTTCATCAACGCGCGTCATGCCCACATGCCTGGCCGTTGGCCAGGCCGCGGGCGTTGCCGCGGCATTCGCCGCGCTGGACCCCGGCGGCAACATCGAAGATCGCACGAAAGAAATTCAGAATGTTCTTCTCGAACAGCGCGCGGTGCTTTTCAGCGACCAGGTGAAATGACGCAGCTGCGAAGGCGTATCCCGCGCATATTCCCGATCCATATTCAATAATGAATTTGATGTCAATTGCGTAAAAACACACCGCTGGGGCTGTTGAAAAAGCCCTGCGGCCGTAAAAAACAGGTACAGGCACGCGTCAAACCGCCGCGTTCCCAGTCCCTATTTTTTTACTGCGTTCGCGCTTTTTGTGCAGATTATTGGGGTCTTCCCCCACCCGCTGGCGATTATTCGGGGATGCAGCGGATCACGCCCTTGTCCGTGACCACAAATTGCACGGGCTTGTCGTGCGGGGCGTGGGGCACGAAATCCACCATCTGGAAAGAAAAGGCCAGGGCCGCGAGCGTGCAGTCCGGGCGCAGCAGTTCGAGGAACCTGTCGTAGAATCCTCCGCCGTATCCGAGCCGGTTGCCCTGTTTGTCGAAGGCGAGTCCGGGCAAGCACAGGAAATCAATGTCGCGCGGGTCCACGGGCCTGCGTCGTTCCGGCGGCGGTTCCATGATGTCGTAAGCGCCGGGCGCGAGGTCCAGGGCCGTGTCCCTGACTTCACAGGGCAGCAGCGCGCGTTCTGCGAGCAGCGACACAGGAACTGCGGTGCGCTTGCCCTCGCGCACGGCGCGCTCGATCATGGGGATGGTGGCGACTTCACTGCGGAATGCCGTGAAAAGCATGACCGTGCGCGCCTGCCGGAACAGCTCGAAACCGAACAGGGATTCCTGCACGGCGAGGCTGCGGTCCGCAAGCGCCTGTTCCGTGAGGGCGTCGCGCAGACCCGAGATCTGTTTGCGCAGTTTTATCTTTTCCTCTTTGGCATCCATGCGAGCGGCACTCCCGTAACGAGATCAACGCAGCAGCGCGTGCTGCGGAATGCGGCGGAACGGCTCCACCAGAAATGAGTAATGCAGGGCGCGCGCGATGAGGCGCGTGTCGAGCCGGTTGCCGCGCTCCACGACATCGTACATGATCTTGTGCAGCCAGTCCGGAAGCAAGTGGACCATCTGGCTCTTGTGCGCGGCCAGGGCTTGCAGCTTCTCAAAAGAATATTGCTGTACGGGTACAAAACTGTTGGGGGCGGGTGGATCATACAGCAGCACTTCTTTGCAAGTGAAGGGTTCGGCTTCCGTGTCCGTGTATGTGAGGGACAGGCCGCTGAACTGCGCGGCGCGGAGCGTGGCAAGCCCGATGGCCCGGTGATCCGGGTGCATGAAATACTCGGGCCGGTCCACATCGAATGTGAGAATGAGTTCGGGCTTGTGCTCGCGCACCAGTGCGATGATCTGCTCATCGAGATCTTTGACCCTGTTGAGACGCCCGTCTTCGTGGCCCAGGAAAATCGTGTCCTGCACGCCGAGAATGGCGTTGGCGTCGCGCTGCTCCTGCTGCCGGATTTCCGTGAGTTTTTCCTTGGTCATGCCGGGTTCGTTGGAGCCGGCTTCTCCCTTGGTGGCCACCACATAAATGACCCGTGCGCCCGCGGCGGCCAGGCGCGCCACGGCGCCGCCCGCGGCCCA
>JAGUYV010000342.1 GCA_020061125.1 bacterium
GCGCGGTGCGATATCGCGTGGCGGTCCCGTCCGTGAACGACACCTGCTTCATGAGCCTCACATCCACGCGCGCCTGCGCCTGCCCGTCCGCGATCACGAACCAGGGCGTCATGCCCGAGGACCGGATGGTCACGGCCAGTCCATTGTCCGCGGCCGCGCCGTCCACCGCGCCCGTGATCGCGGTTGTCTGCCCCGCGGTTACGGTGAAATCAAAGGTCTTTACGGTCAGATCTTCGGCAATGACTTCGAGGGTGTAATCGCCGGGCGCATACTGGAACTCCAGAGTCTGGCCGGACGCGACGCTTCGCACAAAGCCCGTGCCCCGGATGCGCGCGCGCGCATTGGCCGCGACCCCTATGTCCAGGGTCGCGGACACGGTTCCCGGCTCCACTACCAGGGCCGCGGCGCGCCCCGCATCCAGGAATCCGTACCCCATGACATTGTTCGGCACTTCGAGAAACGCGCTCGTGGCGTCGTCTACATTGGCGGTGTCGCGCAGAATCTGCATGATCTGCGCCGGGGTCAGGTCCGGGTTGGCCTGGAGCAGGAGCAGGCAAGTGGCGGCCACTACGGGCGTGGCCGCGCTGGTGCCGCCGAAATAAGTGTATCCGCCCCCTGCCTCGGAGGTGTAGTTGTCTCCGCTCGGCGCGCTGATGTCCGGCTTGATGTAGCTGCCCTTGAACTCGTCCGAGTGCCATTTGGCCGGCCCGCGGCTGGAGTAGGATTTGATGTTCAGCAACCCGCGTTCGCTGCCCGGCCCGCCCGCGCCCACGCCGATAACATACTCGGGGATGTTGGCCGGGGACACCGTGGTTTCATAGCCCGGCCCGCTGTTTCCGTTGGCGTTCACCAGCACGACGCCGTTCTGGTGCAGGGCTTTGGCGTAGGGGATGTAGGCGTCGCTCTGCAGGCTGCCCCAGGAGCCGGAGATCACGCGCGCCCCGTCGTCCGTGGCCGGGTCCCCGTCCGGGTCGGCCAGCCACTCGTGGCTCGTGACCAGGGCCTCGCGCGACGGAAACGCCTTGTCCGGCTGCACCGTGGAGTGCACATTGAACGAGGACACCAGGATGCGCGCCTCGTGCGCCACGCCGATGTAGCGGCCCGAACTGTTTCCGCCCACCAGAATGCCGGCCACGCTGGTGCCGTGTCCGCTGCCGTTCAATATCGTGGGATAATCGTCGCCGGGTTCGAGGCCCTCATCCTCGCCAAACTCGTTGAACACCTTGAAGCCCGCGATTTTGCCCGCGAGGTCCGGGTGATCCGGGTCAATGCCCGAGTCCACCATGCCGATGATCATGCCCTGGCCGCGCAGGTTGTACTTGTCCCAGGCCTCGTATGCGAAGGAATCGCGGATCTGGAAATACTCGTCGTCGCCGCCCGTGGAATCGCGCAGCATCACGCGCGGCTCTGGCGGCGGGGGCGGCAGCCCGGCCAGGGGGAGCGCGTCCGCATCGTCCCGGCCGATGATCTGCGGCAGGGCCGCGAGTTGCTCGAAAGCATCCTCCGTGCCCGTCACGCGCACGCTGTTGATCAGCCAGTGGGTTTTGTATGAGGCGACTTGCCCGGACTCTTCAAGGGATTCGAGCGCGGCGAGGACCGGGGCCTGCTCCTCGTTCACCCAAGCGCGCCAGACCTCGCGTCCATACACGGAATCCGGCGGCTGGCGCAAAAGCAATGTGCGCGTGTGCAACTGCGCCGCCGCCGCAGGGCTCGCTCCCGCCAGCAGCCACAGCGCCGCAATCCATGTGCAGATGCGCTTCCGCATGCAGACCTCCGGGAATGTGCGCGGCCTCTGCCTTGATTATACGGCCCCCGCGCGCCCCGCGCAAAACCGCGCGATTGACGCCGCGCCGGGCGCAGAGATAAGATGAAGCTGGTTCACGACAAACCGGTTCAGGCGAACCGCAGTCATATCCGCACCCCCGAAAGGAGGGCTTCCCATGCCGGCTCCAAGCGCAGCCCAGGCCATGAGCATCCTCCGCGACCCCGGCCACTTCGTGTGGTATGTGATCCCCATATTCGTGATTGTCATTTACATCTACGCCGTGGAAATCGAGCGGCGGAACTGGAATGTTCTGTTCGCGGGCCTGGCCCTGTGGGGCATGGACTGGTTCAACGAAATCTGGAACGCGCTCATCTTTCACTTCACGCAGCATGCCCCCGCCTGGGGCGCGCCCGGCCAGACCGCCTACCTCATTCTCATCGGACTCAACATCGAAATCTCGCTCATGTTCGCGATCATGGGCATCGCCACGGCCAAAATGCTGCCGCAGGACAAATCCATGAAAATCCTCGGCCTGCCCAACCGCGCGGTGTTCGCGGTGATGAACGCCGTGCTGGCCGTGATCGTGGAGCTGTTCCTGAACGCCGCGGGCGCGCTCACCTGGGAATATCCCTGGTGGAATGTGCGCGCCCCATGGCTCATCTTTCTCCTCGGCTACCTGCCCTTCTTTGTCGTCTCGTTCTGGGTCCACGACATGAAAACCGTGAGGCAGAAGGCCGTCACCGTGGGCGCCATATACGCATTCGACGCCGCATGCCTGATCGTTTTCGCGGGCATCCTCAAATGGATCTGAAACCCGCGGCCAGGCACAAATGCCGGGGCCATCAATCATGAATTTTCATGCGGATGATTGTTTATCTTTTCACGCGCTTTTTTGGCGCGGCGCCATCTGCATTTCCGTTTGTTTTGCTATTACCATTGCTCTTTAGATATTGCTTGAGAAACTTCCCGGTCCAGGATTTGCGCGCGGCGGCGATTTGCGCGGGGGTTCCGCTGGCCACTATGCGGCCGCCGTCGCGGCCGCCCTCGGGGCCGAGGTCGAGGATGTAGTCCGCGTTGGCGATTACATCAAGATTGTGCTCGATCACGATCACTGTGTGGCCCTTGTCGAGCAGGCGGTCCGCGCATTCGAGGAAGGTTTGCACTTCGCCCGGGTGCAGGCCCATGGTCGGCTCGTCAAACAGAAACAGGATGTGGCCCCTGGCGCGGCTTCCGAGTTCGGAGGCGATTTTGAGGCGCTGGGCTTCGCCCGCGCTCAATGTGTTCAGGGGCTGGCCCAGACGCAGATAACCCAGACCCACATCGAGCAGGGGCTGGAGACGGTTGAGCACGCCGGGCTGGTCGAAGAAAAAGGACGCGGCCTCGGCGCCGGTGAGGGCCAGAACCTCGGCGATGGTTTTGCCGCGAAACGCGATGGACAGGGCCTCGGGCTTGTAGCGCGTGCCGCCGCAGGCTTCGCATTGAACGAAGATGTCGGCCAGGAACTGCATCTCGATTTTGATGAAACCCGCGCCCTCGCATTCCTCGCATCGGCCCATGGGGGAATTGAAGGAGAACAGGCCCGGCGCGATGCGGCGCGCTTTGGCCTCGGGCGTGGCGGCGAAGAGAGCGCGGATGGGGGCGAGGATGTCCATGAAGCTGGCGGGGTTGGCGCGCGGGGTGCGGCCGATGGGGTCCTGGCCCACCATTTCCACGGAGTGGAACACGCGCCAGTTGTCCACGGTGTCGCAGTCGCCGGGCCGGATGTCCGTGGCCGCGCCCGTGCGCCGCGCAATATAGGGATACAGCACATCTATGATGAGCGAGCTTTTGCCCGAGCCGCTCACGCCCGTGACGCACGAGAGCCTGTTCACGGGAAACGCGGCGTCCACGCTCTGGAGATTGTTCTGGCGCGCGCCGCGGATGGTGATCCAGTCGCGCGGCTCACCCGGGCGCGGTGCGCGCCCGCCCACGGAGCGCTCGCCCCGCAGATACTGCGCGGTGAGGGATTGCGATTTGGAGACGCACGCCTTGAGCGTGCCCGAGTACACGGCCTCGCCCCCGGCCTGCCCTGGACCCGGCCCCATGTCTATGATGCGGTCCGCGGCGCGCATGACCTGCATGTCGTGCTCCACCACGAGCACGGTGTTGCCCGTGTCGCGGATGTCGTGGAGCACGCGGATCAAGCGCTCGGTGTCGCGCGGGTGCAGGCCCACGGTCGGCTCGTCCAGAATGGTGAGCGTGCCGGTGAGGCGCGAGCCAAGGGCCGCGGCCAGGTGGATGCGCTGCATCTCGCCGCCGCTCAAGGTGCGCGACAGCCGCCACAGGGTCAGATACCCCAGCCCGATGTCCACAAGATACTGCGTGCGTGACAGAATTTCTCGCATGGGGATTTTCACGATGTCCGCCAGATGCGCGGGCAGGGCAAGCGCGCGGGCGAATTCCAGCAGTTCCGACAGGGGCATTGCACCGGCCTGTGCGATGTCCAGACCGTTGATCTTCACGCTGCGCGCGCGGCGGTTCAGTCGCGTGCCCCCGCACTCGGGACACGGCCGCAAAGACCGGTACCGGCCCAGCATGAACCGGTTCGAGGCCTTGTACGACTTGCGCGTGATTTCGTCGAAGAAATCCTTGATGCCGTACAGGTGCCCGTGGCCGAAATACACGCGCTGCTTTTCCTCGTCCGACAGGTCCCTGTAAGGCACATCCAGGCGCACGCCCAGCTCTTGCTCTCCGCGCGCGTGCATGCGGCGCACATAGCGCTGGATCTTGGCCCCGCGCCAGCATGCGATCGCACCCTGCCGCAGGGACAGGCCCGGGTCCGGAATCACCAGATCCATGTCAATCTCGTACACATCGCCGAAGCCCTTGCACTCGGGGCACGCGCCCAGCGGGTTGTTGAAGGACAGCTCGTGCGGCGTGGGCGGCGGCACCGGGCGCGCGCAGTCCAGGCACTCCGCTCTGGGGCTGAACAGCAACTGTTCGCC
>JAGUYV010000153.1 GCA_020061125.1 bacterium
GCCGCCGTCCGCGGCCCACTCGCCCAGGTTGCCGCACAAATCAAAAATACCGTATCCGCTCTTGCAGCCCGTGGCCGCGCCCGAGCGCTTGCGCTCTCCGGCGGCGCAGGCGTCCGCGCGCTGTTCGCTGCCGTAAGGATACGCCAGTCCCGCAGGCCCGGCGCATGCCGCGTGCAATTCCGCAGCCGTGCAAAGCCGCTTGCCTTCGGCACGGCACTGTTTGGCCGCATCCGCGTGCGCGATGCTGTTCAAAGGCATGGCGCCCGCCATGTTCGGATACTCGTAAACATCCATGCAGAACGCATCGCGCACCGGGGCCATACCATCTTCGCACTCCAGCGCATGCGCCGCCAGACTCATTCCCGCCACGGCCGCAAGCACGCATGCAGCCACTCGAAGTCGCGCCATCACAACCTCCACTGCCCCACCCGCTTCACGGTGAAGCACTCTCTGTATCCAGGTTTCTGGTGAGATATCGTTCCCTTGTGTACGCTTTCTGTCTTTCAACCGGTTCAGCCTGTCCCAATCCATGTTTTGAAACATGTTTTAATAATGTCTTTGTTAATATCCGCAATCGTATAATTATTATTTACTTTTGTGCAATTCTCAATCCATGCAAAAACCGCGCCGCACACGCCACGGCTTGAAATCATTATAGATGACATGCCGCGCCGGGCGCAATATGCGCTCGCGGGGGCTGATTCCATGTATTTACTTTTTGATTTCAGGCTTGTCCGGCTGTTCCGCAAGGGGCGGCGCGGTTTCGGGTTTGAACGCCACGCAAGCCAGGGGCGGCAGGGTGATTTCCAATGTGTGGTAATGGCCGTGGCTGGACACATTGTTGGCCATGACCCGGCCCATGTTGCCCATGCCCGAGCCGCCGTATTCCCGGGCGTCGCTGTTGAGGACTTCGAGCCATGCGCCCGGATGCGGCACGCCCGCGTTGTATCCCGGGCGCGGTACGGGCGAAAAATTGCACACGATCAGCATGATGTCCTCGCGCGCCCGGCCCCGACGCAGGTAGCTGATCACATTGCTTTCGTAATCGTGGTAATCCACCCACGAGAAACCCTCGGGATAAAAATCCAGCTCGTGCAGCGCGGGCTGGTCGCGATACACCCGGTTCAGATCCCGCACCCAGCGCTGCAGGCCCGCGTGCAGGGGCTGCTCGAGCAGGTGCCAGTCCAGGCTGGTTTTGTGGTACCACTCGTTCCACTGCCCGAACTCGCCGCCCATGAACAGCAGCTTCTTGCCGGGATGGGAATACATGTAGCCGTAAAGAGCGCGCAGGTTGGCGAACCGCTGCCAGTCGTCGCCCGGCATTTTGCGGATCAGCGATCCCTTGCCGTGCACCACTTCATCGTGCGACAGGGGCAGCACATAGTTTTCGTTGAACGCGTAAATCATGCTGAAGGTGAGCTTGTCGTGGTGATATTTCCGGTACACCGGATCCCTCTGCATGTATTGCAGAGTGTCGTGCATCCAGCCCATTTTCCACTTCATGCCGAAGCCCAGGCCGCCCACATACACGGGCCGCGACACCATGGGCCATGCCGTGGACTCCTCGGCCATGGTCATGACATCCGGGAATTCGCCGTACACCATTTCATTGAAGCGCTTGAGAAAGGAGATCGCCTCGATGTTCTCGCGGCCGCCGTACTCGTTGGGGATCCATTCGCCCTGCTCGCGGCTGTAGTCGAGGTAGAGCATGGACGCCACGGCGTCCACGCGCAGCCCGTCAATGTGATACTTTTCGAGCCAGCACAGGGCGCTGCTGATGAGGAAGTTGCGCACCTCGTTGCGGCTGTAGTTAAAGATGTAGCTCTTCCAGTCAGGGTGAAAGCCTTTGCGCGGGTCCGCGTGCTCGTACAGATGCGTGCCGTCGAAATACACCAGCCCGTGCTCGTCCGACGGAAAGTGCGACGGCACCCAGTCCAGGATGACCCCGATGCCGCGCCGGTGCAGCACATCCACAAGATACATGAAATCCTCGGGCGTGCCGAACCGGCTCGTGGGCGCGAACAGGCCCGTGAGCTGATAGCCCCACGACCCGTCGAAGGGATGCTCCATCACAGGCATCAATTCGACATGCGTGAAATTCAAGTTCTCGCAGTAATCGGCGAGCTGCTCGCCCAGTTCGCGGTAATTCAGGGAGCGGCAGTCCTCGTGCGGCACGCGCCGCCACGAGCCGGGATGCACCTCATAGATGGACACGGGCGCGCCCGGCGCATTGCGCGCGCCGCGCCGCGCCATCCAGTCCGCGTCGCCCCATTCGTATTCCGGCGCCCACACAATGGACGCGGTGTGCGGAGGCGTCTCGTGATGCAGCCCGTACGGGTCCGCCTTTTCCACGCAATATCCGTTGTGGGATTTGATGAAATACTTGTAATGCGCGCCATGCCCCACGCCGGGGATGAACCCCTCCCAGATGCCGGACTCGTCCCATCGCCACGCCAGGGGGTGGGACTCGCGGTTCCACCCGTTGAAATCGCCCATCACGCACACGCTCTGCGCATTGGGCGCCCACACCGCAAACAGCGTGCCGCGCTCGCCCCCATGCTCGTGCAGATGCGCGCCCAGCTTGTCGTGCATCTTGAAATGGCTGCCCTGCTTAAACAGGTAGATGTCGTGATCCGTGATTCGGGAAGGGCCGTGAATCACGGACTGCGGCGTGCTCATAATAAAAATCTCCCGCGCATGGGCCATTCGCGCCCGCGTGCTATTGAGTATGCCCGAAAACACGCGCGGAATCCAGAGAGCGCGCGAATTCCGGCCCGCTTCACTTGTTCATATCCGCGGCGATGAATTTCTTGATGGCCCTGAATGTCTGCTTCATGTTCGAGGGGATGTATCCGCCGATGGTTTTCTCGATGACCGGGGACGCCTTGCGGCACAGCCACGCGGGAAACGGCGGAAACTCGTGGATGTGAACCTCGAACACCCCGTCGCACTTGACCAGGCACCTGTCGCCTTTCGGCTCGTAGGTCCACACCCCGTTGCAGGTCACGAACTCTCGGAAGTAAAACGGCTTGATGATCCACTCGTTGGTGAGTTTGGTTTCGTCCCAGGTCTGCCAGTCCTCCCAGCGCAGCATCTCGGGTTTGAGGATCTTTCTGACCAGTTCCGGGATCTGCCCCATGCCTCCCCAGTCGCACTGCATGGTGAGCACGGTGTCGCTCACCTGTTCGCGGCTTTTAATTTTAATGTCCGTGATGTTGGGCGTGTGTTTCACATACTCGGCCATGCGGTCGCGGAATGTCTTGAACACGACTTCAGCGGGAAACGGAAACTCGTCGCGGACCTGGATCTTCACGGCGCGGCCCTCCGGGGCGCTGGCAGGAATGCAATGCAGGAACAATGGAGAAATTATACCACAAACCCCGCGGCCGCGGCGTCAGTTCGCATTCACGGCGCGGACAACGGTCTTGCGCGCCCCGCCCTTTTCCGCCTCGATCCGCAATTCATTGCTCCCCTGAACAAGCGGGACTCTGGCCCTGAACTGCGTGCCTTTGACCATGGCGGGCCGCCCGTTCACGGTCACGGCCGCGCCCTGCTCCACGAACCCCCAGACTCTGGCTTCGCGGCGGGTCGTGTAACCATTCTCGTATGGGTCGGTCATGACCAGAAGCAAAGGCGATTGGGGCATGGACAGGATTTCGCGCATGGCGAGCGCGCGCCGGGCTTCAAGCACGCGGTAGTCCGTGGAAACAAAGGCCAGGTACGGCGTCTTGGAACCGAGGGGGTTGGCGCGCCCTTCGGTCTTGACGAGCGCCACGGCGTGCTCGAACAGGCGCGCCGCGGGATCATATTCCGAGGCCTCGCCGCCAATGGCCCGCGCTGTCTGTTCGAGCCGCGCGCGCAGCTCGTGCAACAGCTCGTAATCCTCCAGACCCTCGCGCAGCATTTTCATGCGCTGGGACACCACCGGGCCGTCCACCCCGATGGCGCTGCCCGGATAAAACAGGGATCCGTCTCCGTTGCCGCCGGGATAGGTTTCCGTGTTCTCCCACGGGTTGTACTGCGCACGGCTCCATGATGTGGTGTTCCAGTACAGAATCCCGGTCACGCCGTACAGGTGGTTCATCCAGGTGAGCAGGCGCGGCGCCGTGGCCCACTCGTCTATGAAATATGTCGTGCCTTCCCACTTCGGCCCGATGCAGGTGTACCACCACAGATCCTTTCCGCGTTTTTTCTGTTCGAGCAGGCCCTTCATCTCGTTGGGCGCCATGGTATAGGTGAGCGTAGGGCACCACACCTGGATGCCCGCGGGTTCGAGCGCCTCGTCGTAGCGGTAGGTGAGCAGCATGCGAATGTCCGGGTTGAATTTGTGAACCCACTGGCCGATCTTGTTGATCTTTTCGTAGTCGCCGCTGTCCGGCTCGTCCACATGATACATGTGCGCCTTGCGCAGCCAGCCCGCCTGGGCCAGGCGATCCGCGATGCGCTTCATCTCGGCCTCGTCCCAGGACAACGGCGCGCGCAGAAAGGTCACGCGCGGGTCATCCAGATACTCGCGCGCCTCGTCGCTGAACAGGTCCACGGGAATGAAGTACGGGGACAGGCGGTGTTCCACCATGGTCCAGTAGTATTTCTTCTTGAGCGCAACATGCTCCGGGCTTTCGGGTTCCACGCCGTGCGCCGAAGCCACCGCCCCGTAGCTGATGCCGAACGCGGTTTCCAGATGCGGC
>JAGUYV010000164.1 GCA_020061125.1 bacterium
AAAGTCACCATCCAGGGCGTGTCCGACTATTCCGGCGTGGTCGTAGTCGCGGAACAGTCCGCGGACGGCGTGACCGCGCGCGTGCGCGCCATGATGAAACAGGCCGAGCGCAGCGAACGCATGAGCGCGCGCCAGGCCATGGCCGCGGACGGCGTGTTCACCGCCACAACAGGCGCGGACGGCTCGTTCACGCTCCTGGTGCCCGAGGGCGATTACACCGTGTCCGCGTTCAAGCAGGACTCCGTGGCCGCGCAGCCCCGCACCGTGGCCGCGCGCGCCGCCGCCGCCGTGACCGTGAATTTCGAGCTTATCGCAACAGGCAAAATCGCGGGCAGTTTCTCGCTCCCCGCAAGCATCAACGCAAACGACTACATCATGCTCGCCTATCTCGAAGGCACCTCGTTCGCGGCTTACGCGGACTCCGCAGGCGCATTCACCATCAGCAATGTGCCCATCGGTACATACAATATTGTCTTCGCGGTCGGCAACATCAGGAAAGCGACACATACGGGCATTGCCGTAACAGCGGGCGCGACAACAAGCAGCGCAACAACAGTTTTAACAATTGCGTGCGCGGATACATCTGACTGTGAAGACAACGATCCAAATACTAATCTTGTTTGCCAAAATGGATTCACTGAAAATTCGAGTTGTCTTTTCCCAGAAACAACCAGAATTATTTCATATAGCCCAGCCAATGGAGCTACGAATGTTCCTAAAACAAATCCACAAATAAAAATAGTATTTAATAATTCTATGTCAACTGATTTCCATCATGGTTCAAATACCTCTTACTATGTTCCATGTTTTGATGTTTCGAATTGGGGGCCAATATCCATGTGGGGTTATGGTGGTTTAGGTTCATACCAATGGTCCACGACAAATGTGCCAAATGACACACTGACCTACACTTTTATTGGCCAATCGTATAATCCGGTTAAACTCCTAAGCCCCAATACAACATATTCAATAACATTCAACAAAAATGGTTGTTCTTTGTCTTTTAGAGATATTTACAACTACCCCCTTGACGTCTCCAACCTTCCCACCTCCGGCTCATTCACAACCGGCCCATGATGGAACAAGGTTTGACGATTGGGAGATCCGTTGAATTCATGAACAGGGAACAAGGCGACAGCGCGGGGGCCGTGAGCATGAGCCGCTTGTGGAGCATCCTCACACGACGCCGCGCGGCCATTGCCGCCATAACCCTGGCCGCGGCCGCGGCCGCGTTTTGCGTGAATTACTTTTTACTGCCAAAACGGTATTTGTCCTCGGCGTCCATGCTTCTCACCAAGGACAAGACCATTTCCACGGGCGTGGACCTCAAGGCCGTGGGCGAACTTCTGGGGGCGAAGTCCTTTGAAAGCACGGATTTCAACTACCGGATCGTGATTGAAAGCCGCGCCCTGGCCGAGCGCGTGTTCCTGTCCCCGGACATTCTGGCGCAGTACAAAAAAATCCCCGGATTCCGCAACATGGAAGACGGCAAGATCGTGGACTCGCAGCGGGAATTTCTGGAACTGCGCATCGAGAACAACGCCATCAAGCTGTCGTTTGAAGGCCCCACGCCCGAACTGGCCGCGGCCGTGGTGAACGCGTACTTCAAGGAACTGGACGCATTTCTCAAGGACTCGACGCGCAGAAAGCGCGGGTTTCTGGAAAGGGAACTCAAGCGGCTCCAGACCCTGCTTGATGAAAAGAACAGGGAAGCGGACCTGGCCGTGGGGCCGGAAAACAAGTCGCGCTACACGGAGCTGATGCGTGACCGCGTGGTTCTGGAGCAGACCTACGCGCTCACTTTTTCCGAATATCAGAAGACGATTATGGACGAACACCGGGGCGACAAGTGGTTTTACATGCTCGACAGCGGCCGCGCGCCCGAAAAGAAATGCCATCCCAAAACCGTGAGGAACACTCTCCTGTTCGCCGCCCTGGCGTTCTGCGCGAGTTTCTGGCTATTTGCGGCTGTGGAGCTGAACCGCAAAGCGTAGTTTTTTATTTTCCCGGCACAACGGAGCATGTTGCGCCGCGTCCGGGCAGCGGCATGCCGCCTCGCGATCATTGAGAGCGGCGGGGTGCGGTGACCCCGCCCTGCAAGTTCCGCAAGGTTTATGAGATGCGCCGTGTCCGGGCAGGTGTTTGTTGCCATGCGGAATTTGAGAGCGGCGGGGTGCGGTGACCCCGCCCTACACACACCCCGCGTTTTTTTTAAGAAATAAGCCGAATGGGCTTGATTCGCGAATTGCGGCGAAACATAACAACGGCATTGGGTTCAATGCGCTTTTTTTCACACATGGCCGAACAAAATGAAAAGGAACTGAAACAAGACAAACCGCAACAAATTGTAGGGCGGGGTCACCGCACCCCGCCGCTCTCAAATGCCGCAAGGCAACAAGCACCTGTCCGGGCGAGGAGCACTTTATTTGCCTTGTGTTGAAGAACACGCCTGTATTCGTGATTTGTTTCACGATGATTGACATTGCGCGGGTTTCAAGTAAGATCGTACTGAATTTGCGGTTTATCAAGCCATTGTCCGGCCCGATTCTGCCGGGGCCGGACTGTCAACCGGGTCTGGCGCCCCTCGAAGATTCTCAAACCGGGACGCCGGGACACATTTGTCAACGAGCGGCACATGAAGCGTTTGACCGCGCGCATGAAAACCGATTACTTCCGCCGAAGCTACGAGGCCATTGACGGCTTGTGGTTCATGAAGCTGGAAGAAGACATGGATTTCGAGCGCGCCCTCGAATACGACCGCCGGGTCTGGGAAATCGTGCCCAAGATCCAGTGCCGGAAGATCAAGGACATGCTCGGACTGGATCCCGTGGGACTGGGCGGCCTGTCCGAAGCCCTCACCGCCAAGTTCGCCATCGAAGGCTTCGCGTGCTCCCTGCGCAACGACGATCAAGGCCATCTGATCTTTGAAATCAAAAGCTGCCCCTGGTTCGAAAAAATGAAAGCGTCGGGGCGGGAACACCTGGCCGCGCGCGTGGGGCAGGTCATCTGCCAGACCGAGTACCAGGCCTGGGCGCGCGAATTCGGCAAGGACATCAGGGCGCAGGTCACCAACCGCCTGTGCGACGGCCGCAAAACCTGCACCCTGGACTTCTCCCTCGAACAGTAAATTCCCATCATGCGTGAAATCACAACCCAGCAGATAACGGACGCGGTGCGGGACCTGTGCGTGCGCGCCACCCGCATCCTGCCCCCGGATGTAAGCGCGGCCCTGGACCGCG
>JAGUYV010000123.1 GCA_020061125.1 bacterium
CCACGGCCACGGCCGGTTCGTCCACAACTTCCTTGAGATCCGCGGGCAGTTCCGCGATTCGGGCCTGGCTTGCGCTGTTGATGCTGTAGGGAGTGGCCGGCACCAGGCGCGCCACGGACGCGGGCAGAGCCAGAGGCATCATGCGCGCGCCCGACATGCCCAGATGGGCCTCAAGCCCGTTGTACAGGCTGCGCGCCGCGTTCTCGCGGAATTCCGGCGTCTTGAGCAGCGCCAGGTCGTCGCGGTCCGATAGAAACGCAATTTCCACGAGAACCGAACTCATTCTGGTGTTTTTTGTCACATACAATGATCGCTCGAACAGGCCCATGTCGCCCACGCGCATCATGAGCACCATTTCCTTGAGCAGGGCCGCGGCAAAGTCCTTGCTCTGCTGGGAGTAGTAGTAACTCTGCGCACCGCGGCGGCCGGATTTGCTGCCGTGGTCCGGCAGGGCGTTGCCGTGGATGCTGATGAAATACTGGCACCCGGATCCGTTGGCGGCGGTGGTGCGCTCGCCCAGAGTGAGGTAGTAGTCGCTGGAGCGCGTCAGGCTCACGCGCGCGCCCGCAGCTTGGAACATATCCCGCAGGCGCAGGGCGATGTCGAGCACAATTTCTTTTTCCGTGGTGCCGTCAAAGCCCATCGTGCCGGGATCCTTGCCGCCGTGGCCGGCATCCACACACACATGGACCCCGCTCACCGCGGGCTGCCCCATGCGCAGCACGAGCTTGCCCGAGGAATATTCGAGCCTGTGGGACACCGGCGCGCGGGTGGCGATGCGCGCCACGGCGCCGCTGCTTCCATCGCTCCACGATAGCGATTCCACAACACCGGCCCCGATGTCCAGACCCTTGGCCGCGGGCGCGTATCCGGGAAAGCTGACTTCGAGAATCTGCCCGTATCCCTTGGATTTTTCAACGATTTTGAAATCGCCCTTTTTGGGCGTCACGGCGAAGGTGAGAACCGTGGACTTTGCGGATTTCGACACTTCGGGGTTTTTCACCGCGGGCATGCTGCCCGAGGTCTGCGCGCCCGGCTCTCTGATAGTCAGCCGGCGCGCGGCCTTGTCGTGGTCCAGTGTCAGTTCCGTGTCCTTGGATTTGAGATCGAACACAATGCGCACGCGATCCGGGGTGCGGTTGTTCTGGGCCAGACGGATGGATTTGACCCCGCGGGAATCCACGGAATAGGTCACGCCGCCGGTCACGCCGCCGTTGGGCAGCAGCGCAGGCTCCATGTCCACGACAAACCGCGGCGGGTTGTCCAGCTCGAAGGTTTTGACCTCGAAATTCGTGGCGAAAGAAATTTCGGCCGTGAGCGCACGCGTGCCGGCGTTAATGGAACGCGCCAGCTCGCCGTGAGCGGCCAGAGCGCTTTGCCCAGCGCACGCCGCCATCAGAAGCGCAACCAGAAAAAGGCCTGTTCTCGTCCGTGTTCGCAAGTGCATCCCCGCCTTTTTTTTGATTCTCTCTGATCCCTTTTGATCCCGAAAGTTATCCAATGCGATCAATAATGTTGTCTGCCAAAACAGAATCGCGCCCCGGATTCGCTCCGGAGCGCGGAACGCGGTCTGTTGTGAGTACTGTGTGTCGCAGTCTGTGCAATAGCCGCATTGAAAGGTTGGAGGCGGCGGGATTTGAACCCGCGTCCGAAGAAACTGCCACCCCGGCGTCTACAAGCTTAGCCTGTCATTTAATTTCGGCTGTGCGGCCTCCGGCAGGCGGGATGCCGCGCATCCTATCCCGGAAAGGATTCGGTCGGCCCCACCGGGCGTCGGGCTTCCCTATCCGGCCTGGCGGCGCCACGATGCGTCCGGCCGGAGAGACGCAGGTGACGTCACCGCATTAAGCGGCGAGAGCTAAATCGTTATTCGCACTTGTTGTTTAAGTGTCCCGCCTTTTTAACGAGCTTGCGGAGAACTCGGCTTGCAGCCTTGATGGCCCGTAACCCCGTCGAACCCTGACGCCCCCTTTTCTCCCATTGTAAGCGCGCCGGTAACGCGCATCAACACCCGCGGCGCATGCATCCCCGCCGCAGGCGTCCCGGCCGCCGTTCGGACCTCCGCGCCCTCGCGCCGTTCAATCGCTCCGGAAATTCTGCGATTTCACCCGGCGCTCCATGTCGCGCTCGGTGTCCTTTTTCATAATATCCTGTCTTTTATCGAATTGTTTCTTGTGTCTTGCAAGTCCGATTTCGAGCTTGGCCCAGTTGCCCTTGAAGTAGAGCGCCAGCGGCACGATGGTGAGGCCCTTGCGCTGCACGCGGCCGATGATGGAATCCAGCTCCCTGCGGCTCAACAGCAGCTTGCGCGGCCGGAACGGCTTGTGCTGCGCGCCCGGCGCCGCGTTATTGTAAGGCGAAATATGCGCATCCACGAGCCAGGCCTCGTTGCCCCGGATCTTCACATATCCTTCCTTGAGGCTCACCCCGCCCTGGCGCACGCTCTTGACCTCGGATCCGGTCAGAACCAGCCCCGCTTCCATGCGTTCGAGGATCTCGAAGTCGTGGAACGCCTTTTTGTTCCGCGCCGCAACCGGGTTCTTGTTCTTGTCCTTGCTTTTTCCCTGCGCCATGTCGTTGCACCGGATCATATTGTAAGGCGAATGCGCCGC
The DNA here is from genome assembly GCA_020061125.1 of bacterium. Lineage (GTDB taxonomy): Bacteria > UBP15 > UBA6099 > UBA6099 > DSWB01 > DSWB01. The sequence goes on from JAGUYV010000123.1 coordinate 2,613, forward strand.
CGCGCAAGCGGAACGGATTATTGGAATGAAGCCTTTGGCATTTTTCCGCTTATTACTGCATTTTCACCTTATTATTTCTGGTAGCTCCTTACCATTTATTATTTAATTGACACAAGCGCCGGGCGCGCACCGCCTTTGATGCAGGGCGCAACCGCGGGGCCGCGCCGGCTAATGCCGCTCGGCGACGCGCGCCTTATTTGCTGAAACGCATCTCCTGCGCCGCAGGGCGGGGTCACCGCACCCCGCCGCTCCCACGCAGCACAAGGCAACATGTAGCTGTCCGGGCGCGGAGCCTTGTTTGAACAGGGTTTTCGCTTAACCGCAATGTGGAGATTTTGCAGGATGGGCAGGATAGAAAAAGAAAAGATAAAGGACGAGCCTGGTATGTTGCAAAAAGTCGCATCGCAAATCCTGCACATGGCGCAAGACGCGACCGCCGGACCGCACCGGCTAATGCCGCAGGGCGACGCGTGCCATATTTGCTGAAACGCATCTCCTGCGTCGTAGGGCGGGGTCACCGCACCCCGCCGCTCTCACGCAGCACAAGGCAACAGGTAGCTGTCCGGGCGCGGAGCCTTGTTTGAACAGGGTTTTCGCTGAACCGTAATGTGGAGATTTTGCAGGATGGGCAGGATGGGCAGGATAAAAACAGATAGACAATAAACAGGAATGTGTTGCAAAAACAAATACCTTGTCGTTCAACGCCTCCTTTGATACAGGGAGCGGTTCGGCGACCGCGCGCTTCAATTTTGACATTGCTGTTTGGCGTCGCCTTGTGAACAGTTGTCGTATTGAAATAGCATTCCGGGGCTTACGGCAATTGCGTTTAATGAGTCCTGATATTCTATTGCATTGAGAATTGCAATTGATCGATTGACCTTAACAAAGACTATTAATCCGCTTCGATGGAGCAATCCGGCTCTACTGCACGGGGCCGGATGCCTTGCGACGGGCGCCACGCCCCTCTACGGCAGAAGCATCACGCCCGCCCAAAGGGCCGCAACTTCAAAGATCTCGATGCCCGCTCCGTAGATGTCGCCGGTAAGCCCCTTGTATTTGCGGTTCCAGAATGAGCCGAACACATGCGCCGCCGGAACGGACACGGCAAGCAGAACGAGACCGCGCGCGCCATTCAGCACCCAGGCCGCGCCCGCGGCGAGCAGGACCGCGGCGATCAGATCCGCCACGGGCTTTCGCTCCAGAAAATGCGAGCCTTTGCCTGATTCGCGGGCGTAGGGAAACCACTGAATGAGCCACACCGCGGAGAACCGGCCGATGACCGGCGCGAGGGCCAGCGGGGCCAGAGCGCGGAGACTGCCGTCGAGCGAATGCGCGTGTGAAATCTCGAATGCAGCGGCGGATCTTGCGCCGAGCGCCAGCGCGATGG
>JAGUYV010000352.1 GCA_020061125.1 bacterium
CATGCCGAGCGTGACGCAAGGGCCGAATCCCGGCGCGTGGGACGCGCCCAGGAGCAGCTCGCGCTCGCCCCGGGCCATGGGCTGCACCAGAAATCCGTCCAGATCCAGGCCCTGCGCGTTGCGCCCGATGCCGGCGCAGGCTTCGCGAACCGCGGCCTCGCTCTCCAGGCCGAGCGCCACAAGGCCCCGTTCCTTTTTATGATGCAACTCGTGCGAGCAGGCCTTGACCGCCGCGGGAAAACCCAGCTCCGCGGCGGCGCTCGCGGCGCCGTCCGCGTCCAGGGCAAGTGTTTCACGGGTCACGGGCACGCCGTACGAGGCCAGCAGGCGCTTGGCTTCGTGCTCGTTCAGGGCGATGCGCCCGCGCTCAAGCGCTCTGTCCACAATGAGCATTTCCGATACAGACATGGATCTCACGATTCCTTTTTAACATTGTTGATCATTATATGCCGGGGCCGAAGCGTTGTCCCGTGCAACGACACGATGTGCGCGCATGGGTTATAATGTCATGAATCGCAATTGTTGGAGGCAGTCATGAGCAGAGATTTCTTGAAGCATACTTTGATGCTGGCCGTGGCGGCGCTGGTCCTGGCCACGAGCGGCGCGGCGCGCGCGGCAGACGATCTGGCATGGGATCCAGCGGTCACGCGCGGCGAGCTGCCCAACGGCATGGAATATTTCATCATGAAAAACGCCAAGCCCGAGAAGCGCGTGGAGTTCCGCCTTCTGGTGCGCGCCGGATCCGTGCACGAGACCGATGTTCAGCAGGGCATCGCGCACTTCATCGAGCACATGGGCTTCAACGGCACCGAGCATTTCGCGGCCGGAGACCTCATTAAATATTTCGAAAGCGTGGGCGTGGAGTTCGGCCCGGACACCAACGCCTACACCTCGTTCGATCACACCATGTACATGCTGTCGCTGCCCGTGGAGCCGGAGCCGCTCGAAAAAGGCCTGCTGGCCATGCGCGACTACGCGGGCGGCATGCTGTTTCTGCCCGAGGAAGTGGAAAAGGAAAAGGGCGTGGTGCTCGAAGAACTGCGGCTCGGGCGGGACATGTACACGCGCATCATCGAAAAAGCGCTGGGTATCGCGCTCAAGGGCAGCCGCTACGCCGAACGCATGCCCATCGGCAAAAAGGAAAACATCGAGGCCTTCGACGCCGTGCTCTGCAAGGAGTTCTACACCGCAAATTACCGCCCGGACAACATGGCTTTCGTGGTGGTTGGCGACATAGACCCCAAAGACATGGAACAGAAGATTAAAGACACTTTCGGAACCCTTCCCCGGCCGGATCAGGATTTCGAGCTGACCGTGTTCAAGGATGTTCCGCACGATGATCTCTATGCGGGCATCGTCACGGACCGGGAACTGCCCTTGAGCATGATTTTCGTGACCTACACGCGCGAGCCGTCGCCCGTACGCACCCAGAACGATTACCGCGCCCAGCTCGCCGAAACCCTGGCCGTGAACATTTACAACAAGCGGCTCGAAGAAATCACCCTGTCCGGCAATGCGCCCTTCAAGGAAGCCTACGGGAGCGCGGACTGGTCCATGAAGGGCTTCGATGTGGTGACCGCGTACGCGCAAACAGACATGAAAAAAGAGCGCGCCGCGCTCGAAAGGCTCATGACTGAAATCGAGCGCATGCGCCGCCATGGCGCGCTCGAACAGGAGCTTGAGGAGGTCAAGAGCGATCTGGCCGAGAGCCTGCGCGTGGCCGTAGCCGAAAAGGACAAGCGCGAATCCGCGCCCCTGGCCGGGAACATCGCCATGTCCTGGTTCAACGGCGAGCCGTTCCTCGAAATCACGGCGGAAAAAGCGCTGTTCGACAGCCTGCGCCAGGGCATCACGATTGACGATGCGCGACGGGCTATCGAGGAGGTGTTCGCGCCTGTGAACATGGCCGCGCTTATGATCCTGCCCGAGTTCCAGAAATCCCTGTACAAGGAAAAGGACATCGTCGCGGCCGTGGAGTCAGCGAGCGGCGCGGACATCCCCGCTTATGCGCGCCAGGAAACGGTCAAGACCACAGATTACTCGAAACTCGTTCCCGGAAAAGTCGCCGACCGCAAAGAATTCAAGGACACCGGCGTCACGGCGGTGACATTCGACAACGGACTGCGCGTGCTGATCAAACCCACGGATTTCCAGGAGGACGAAATTCTGATCGCCGGGTTCGCGCCGGGCGGCGTGCTGCACGAAACCCCGGCGGACCGCGGCGTTGGCCGCCTGGCCATTGACGCCTGGACCACGGGCGGAACCGCGGAATTCGACTCCGTGCAGATCGGCCGCCTTATGAGCGGCAAGAGCATTTCCATCCACGCCATGGGCCGCGAGAATTTCTCGCTCGGCGGCGCCACCGTGAACAAGGACTTCGAAGAGACGCTTCAGTGGCTTCGCGATTACCTGGACACCCCCGGATACCGCGACGAGGCCGTGGCCAAGATAAAGTCCCTGACCATTGACCAGATCAAGCAGGCCGAGGCCGACCAGACCGGTTCGTTCCGCCTCGAAATGACCCGGCAGTTGTGCCCGGGCCACCCCATGTCCTACATGCCGTCCGTGGAGCAGGTCGAGCGCATCACCCCGGATCAGCTCCGCGCCGCGCACCGGCTCGCCACGGCCCCGGCCAACATGGAATTCACTTTCGTAGGCAATCTGGATGTGGAAAAGACCATCGCCCTGACAGCACGGTATCTGGGCAGCCTGCCCGCGCGCGACGCCGCGGCCCTGGCCCCGGATGTCATGCGCTGCGACATGCCCGAGGGACTGACAAAGCGCGTAATCCGCCGCGGCATCGAACCGCGCACGCAGATCGCCGTCCTGTTCGCCGCGCCCCCGGTGGACAGCCCCGACGCGCCCGCGGTCAAGGCCATGGCCAAAATCGCGGACACGCGCATGCTCAAGCGCCTGCGCGAGGAGCTTTCCGGCACCTATTACGCTTACATGATTTACGGACCCAGCCTGGTCGTTAAGAACCGCGACCAGTTGCTCGCCGCCATGGCCACGGACCCTGCCCGCGTTGACGAAATGCTCGCCGAGTTCGACGCCATCGTGAACAAACTCGCGGAGCAAGGCCCCACGCAGGACGAACTCAAGGCCGCCAAGGAAGTTGCGAAAAAAGATCTTGAAGAAGATCTCAAGCGCAATGATTACTGGGCGCAGCTTCTGAATTCCAATCTGGAAATGGGCCGTGCGCCGGATGTGGAGCTTGCCCTGGCCCGCGCCGTGCAGAATGTGACTGCGGAACAGGTGCGCGCCGCGGCGAAAAAATATCTGCTGGGCGAAACGCGCATCGAGGTCATCGCCCTGCCCGCGGAGGTTCCGCCCGCGAATCCCGGAGACAAATGACGGCTGCGCCCGATTTCATGCACGATCACAACGCAACAGATCTTGACAGGGATCCCTTTGCACCGGACCGTGGCCGCCGCGGCCCGATCATTCACTACTTTCTGTTCATCGCGGCCCTGTTCGTGGCCGGACAGATTGTGATCAACGCGGCCCTGTTCGTGCGCGACACGCAAATCCGCGGCGATATGGTGGATGTGTTCTGGGCCATGGAGGACGCGCGTGTGGCGGCTGGCGCGGCCCATGAAGCTGCGTATTACACGCCCCGCGACAACCGCGTCCGGGCCGCCGCTTCCGTGCGCGCGCAGTTGAGCAAACTGCGCAAGGCCAGTCAGCGCCTAACCGCGATCCGGGAGCGCAACGCACTGTTCATTCGCCTGGACCAGTCCCTGCTTCTGCGCTTCGCCTCCGATGTGTTTCTTCTGGACCGCTTCCGCCAGCTCGAACTCAAAAACGCGGAACAGATCGCGGGCCTGCGCGCCATGCACGGGGACATCGCCGTCATGCTTCAGGTGTACGCAACCACGCTCGGGCCGCGCGACCGGGCCGCGCTTTACGAGGTCAAAAAGAGCGAGGCCGCCGCGCTCAAGCAATATCTGCGCCGCCGGGACTCCGTGGCCCGCGCCCTCGAAATCCCGTCCCGCAGGGACCTGCGCAGGGAACTCGAATTGAAAATGGAAGAACGCTACAAGAAGTGACGCGCGCGCGCCAGCCGCGTCAATAAAACAAATCCGACTTTCTGACTTCACGAATAAAGGCCCGCACCTTGTCCGGGTCCTTGACGCCGGGCGTTCCGCTTTCCACGCCGCTCGCCAGATCCACGCCCCAGGGGTGAACCATGTCAATGGCGCGGCCCACATTCTCGGGGTTCAGCCCCCCGGCCAGCATCACGCGTCCCGGAAACACTGCGGACAGCTCCGCGGCCGCGTTCCAGTCGAAGGTTTTGCCCGTGCCGCCCATCTGCTCGGCGCCGTGTTGCGGTTTGACAACCGTGTCCAACAGGATCACATCCGCGCCCGCCATGGAGCAGTCATTCATGCGCGAAAGCGTTTCCTGGCTCTGGATCTGGCCCTGGCCCAGGGCGGGCAAATGAACGCCCTTCCAGATTTCGCATTGGATGCGTGCGCGCAGCCACTGGATGTCTTGCGGCGGCTCGTGGCCCTGAAGCTGCACGGCCGCGGGTGATAGGCGCTCCGCAATGCGCGCGACATCCTCCCGCGGCTTGTCGAAGAACAGAAGCGCAACCGGAATGGCGCTCGCGGCCTTGAGTTCCGCGGCGCGCGCCTCGTCCAGCGTTCGCCTGGACGGCATATCTATAAGCAGGCCCACGAAATCGGCCCCGCACTCTCCGATGAGTTTTACATCCTGTTCGCGGGTCACCCCGCAGATTTTGATTTTGCAGCCGGGCATGCGCATGCCTCCATTTCCGGACAGGCCGGAGCGCGGCCTGTCCCGTCACGGATATTGTATGTCACGGATGGCGCACTGGCACGGGGCGGGCGCGGAAAAGCCGGGCGCGGACGCCGGGAACTTACAGAATGGGCAGCATGGTCTGCACCTCGAAGGGGCTGACCTGCATGCGGTACTGATCCCATTCCGCGGATTTGAGTTCGATGAACCTGTGGAAGACATGATCGCCGAGCGCGCGGCGCAGCAGGTCGCTGTTTTCGGCCAGGTCAATGGCGCGGCCCAGGCTGTCGGGAATGGACTTGATGCCCAGATCCATGCGTTCGCGCGCGGTCAGGTCGTACAGGTTCTTGTCCATGGCGGGTTCGAGGGGCATCTTTTTCTCGATGCCGTCCAGGCCCGCGTGAAGCATGACCGCGAACGACAGGTACGGGTTGCACGCCGGGTCCGGGTTGCGCAGCTCGAGGCGCGTGGCGTATTCCTTGCCCGGGTGGTACAAGGGCACGCGGATGAGGGCCGAGCGGTTGCGCAGGGACCAGGCGATGTAGCACGGGGCCTCGTAGCCCGGCACCAGTCGCTTGTAGCTGTTCACCCACTGGTTCAGCACGGCGCTCATCTCGCGGGCGTAGTGCAACTGCCCGGCGATGAAATGCCGCGCGTCCTCTGAAAGGTGCTGCTCGTCCTTGGCGTCGAAGAATGCGTTGGTGGTTCCGCGGAACAGGGACTGGTGCACATGCATGCCGTTGCCGGGCTTGCCGAAAAGCGGCTTGGGCATGAAGGTGGCGTAGTGCCCGTAGCGGCGCGCGATTTTCTTGACGATGATGCGGTAGGTGATCACATTGTCGGCCATGTCCAGGGCGTCGCCGTAGCGGATGTCAATTTCGTGCTGGCTGGGGCCGACTTCGTGGTGGCTGTATTCCACCTTGATTTTCATGTCCTCGAGGCCGAGGATGGTGTCGCGGCGGATGTCCGAAATGATGTCCTGATCCGTGAGGTCGAAATACGAGCCGGAATCCAGCGGTTCCAGGGTCTTGTCGTCCTTGAACAGATAATATTCGAGTTCGGGCCCGATGTAGAAGTGGTCGAAGCCCATGTCGTTGGCGCGCTTGATGGCGCGCTTGAGCACGAAGCGGGGGTCGCCTTCGTAGGGTTCGCCGAAGGGCGTGGTCACATCGCAGATCATGCGCGCCACGGGCTGGTCCTTGGGCCGCCATGGGATGAGCCGGAAAGTGGACGGATCCGGCTTGGCGATCATGTCGCTCTCCTCGATGTCCTGGTATCCGGTGACAGAGGACCCGTCGAATCCCATGCCGCTGGTGAGCGCGTACTCCATCTCGCGCGGCGCCACCGCGAAACTTTTCACCTGACCCACGATATCCACGAACCACAGCCGGATCATCCCGACCTTCTGATCCCTGATTTCGCGCAGTACATCTTCTGGAGTTTTGATATCGGACAAAACGCAGCCTCCCGGTCTCGACATGCGGAATCCGCCTCAAGGGCGATGCCTACAGAATAAGGCAAACCGGGCGCGCCGCCTATCGTCTTGAGGACGACACGCGCGGCCAGGCGCCGTTCCACGGCTCTGTAAGCCCCTGCGCTTCACGCCCATAAACAATTGCGGCGGCGCGCCGTTGTGTATAATATACGGAATGTGCCGACAGACCCCGATGTGGAGGATCTCTCTTTGAAAACCGGAAAATTCCCGCGATGCGCAAGGCAACACATTCTGGCCGCAGCCGTGTTCGCGCTGCTGCTTGCGGCATCCAGCCGCGCCCAGGCCTGGCCCCAGAAAACTTTCATGGTGAAAATGCGCGACGGCGTGCAGCTCGCCACCGAAGTGTATTTCCCCTCTTCCTATACCGAAGGCAAGTCCTACCCCGTGCTGCTCATGCGCACCCCCTACGGCCGAAAGCAGTGGGGCGACATGCTCTCCGCGTTCGTGGTGCCGAACGGGTTCATCCTGGTGTCCCAGGATACCCGCGGCCGCTTCGACTCCGAGGGCTTCTCCGCCTCGTTCATGGACGATTCCTATGACGGGTACGAGACGGTGGAATGGGTGGCCTCGCAATCGTGGTGCCGCAACAAGAAAGTCGGCACCGTGGGCATCTCGGCCATGGGAATCACACAGTTCATGATGAATAAAGAAGCGCCGCCGCACCTGAACTGCCAGCTCATCATGGCTGCCACGCCCAGCCTGTACGACACCGCGTACCAGGGCGGCGGCTTCAAGCGGTCCCTGGTGCTGTCGTGGCTCGGCGGAAACAAGTTCCCCATCGAGGTCCTGCAACTGCTCCACTCCAATGTTGACTACGGCGGCATCTGGCGCATCATGGACCTCACCCCGGACTACCATAAGGTCAACTGGCCCATCCTGCACATGGCCGGGTGGTACGACATGTTCCTGGGCAACAACCTCGAAGCGTTCGCCAGAATCAGGGAACTGGGCGGCCCCAACGCCAAAAACTCGCAGCGGCTCATCATCGGGCCGTGGACGCACCAGGGCTTTCTGGGCCTGGCCGGCGGCACCAAGCAGGGAGAACTCACCTACCCCTCCAACGCCATCTACGATGTGCCAAAGGCCGTGAGCTTCTTCAAAAGCTGCATGCAGGGCAAAACACTGAACGAGCTGCACAGCGTGCAATACTATGTGATGGGCGATGTGGACGACCAGGCCGCGCCCGGCAACGAATGGCGCTCCGCACCGCACTGGCCCGTGCCCGCCACTTACACCCCCTGGTACATGCACAAGGACAAATCCCTGTCCAGCAACAAACCCAAGGACCCAAAGGCGGACATCAAATTCATCACTGACCCGGCCAACCCGGTCCCCACCATCGGCGGCGCGAACCTCGAACTCAAGCGCGGCCCCATGGACCAGCGCCCCATCGAAAAGCGCGACGATGTCATTGTGTTCTCCTCGGAGCCTCTGGAAAAACCCATCGAAATCACCGGCCCGATCAAGGCCAAAATCTTCGTGAGCGCGGATGTGGTGGACGCGGATTTCGCCGTGCGCCTGTCCGATGTGTACCCGGACGGCCGCTCCATGCTCCTCACCGACGGACTGGTGCGCGCCTCGCACCGCGAGAGCCGCGAATACCGCGTGCCCCTGCAGCCCGGCAAAATCTATGAACTGGATGTGGACATGTGGGCCACCAGCATCGTGTTCAACAAGGGCCACCGCATCCGCATCAGCGTTTCCGGCACCAACTTCCCGCGCTTCGATGTAAACATGCACAACGGCCGCTACTTCGACCTGCAGCCCAATGAACTGCAAGAGGCGGTGAAGAACGGCCTCGAGGCGTATTACAGCAAGCCCGACCTGGCCGACGACTACAAAGTCGCCCACAACACCCTGTACCTGGGCGGCGAGTACGCTTCCTACATCATGCTCCCGGTCGTGGCCGTGTACTGATTTCCCGGCGCTCCCGGCGCTCGCGTGTAAATGAAATTCCTCTTTGATTGATTGCGCTGATGCTTGGCCTTGCGCGGCGTCAGCCTTTGATGACGATCATGGGGCGCAGGCGCGCGACCTTTCTGGCGATGCCGGCCTTTTCGCAGGTTTCCACGACCAGGGACACATCCTTGTACGCCTCGGGCGCTTCCTCGACGATGGTTTTTTTGCCTCGGGCGTGAATCTCCACGCCGCGGGCGCGCAGCTTCTCGATGACCTGTCGGCTCGTGTGCGCGGCTTTGGCCGCGGTGCGGCTCTGCACGCGGCCCGCGCCGTGGCAGATGGATCCCCAGGTTTCCTGCATCACGCGCGGCCCGCCTGTGAGCACGAACG
>JAGUYV010000360.1 GCA_020061125.1 bacterium
AGATTATCCTGCTTGGCCAGAACGCGCTGGCCTACGGCGCGGACCTGACCCGTCCGGCCACGCTCCTCGACGCCCTGGCCGCGGTGCACGACCTCGACGGCCTGCGCCGCGTGCGCTTCGTGACTTCGCACCCTGCCTGGGTCACCGAGGATTTCCTCTACGGCCTCAAGTTCCTGCCGCAGGTGTGCGAGTATTTTCACATCCCGTTCCAGTCCGGGGACGATGAAATCCTCAAGCGCATGAACCGCCGCTATACGGCCGCGGAGTACATTGAAAAGATATCCATGATCCGGCGCATATTCCCCGAGGCGGGCATCAGCGCGGATGTCATTGTGGGCTTTCCCGGCGAAACCGATGCGCAGTTCGAAAATACGCTGCGGCTGATGAAGCGCGTGGTTGTGAACCAGGCGTATATGTTCAAATACTCGCCCCGGCCGGATACCCCGGCAGAGCGCATGGGCGACGATGTGCCGCGCAAGGCCAAGGAGGAACGGCTCGCCGCACTCATTGACACGCAGCGCGAGATATCACTCCGCCTCAACCGCGCGCAGATCGAGAGCGTGATGGAGGTCATGGTGGACACTGCGGACCACAAGGCGCAGGGCCGCTACAAGGGCCGCACGCGCTGCAACCGCGTGGCGGATTTCACCAGCCACAAACCCCTGGCGCAGGGCGATGTCGTGAATGTCCTCATCGAGTCGGCCACGCCCCATGCGCTTGTGGGCCGCGTGCCGCAAAGAAAACCCCGCTCACCTCGCTAACCCGGAAAATTCTCCGCACCCTTGCCCGAATCTGTTAATATAGGATTGTTCTGGCGGCGACCATGCCGCGGGGAGGGGCGCATGCCTGTTTCACAATTAACCAGGGCGGAGCAAGTGTTCCGGCGCTGGATGCTCATCAGCGCATGGATGTATGCCGTGTCCGGGCTGTTCTTCCTGATCGCCGGCCCGCACATGGCCTGGGTGTTCAACGATCTGGGCGACAGGCTCACTTTCGCCCTGGGCGTGGTTCTGCCCGCGTATCCCCTGCCAGCGGACGATCGCGAGGGCGCGTTCTGGCTGGTTCTGTCCTTGAGCATGATGGCCATGATCACCTATATCTGCCGAGCGGCGTACCTGGACCTGCGGCGCAACGCGGGCCTGGTGCCCCTGCTCCTGCTGTCCAAATTCTGCTCCTCGGCCATATATCTCGGATTCTTTCTGGCGACAGGACAGCTCGCGCATCTGGTGGGAACGCTCACCGACGGGCCGTTGTTTCTGGTGACCCTGGCGCTGTGGTTCCCGGCGTCGCGCGGAGACCGGTTTCTGGACCGCACCGAGGAGGAGATCTACCTTGCCGCGGGAGAGACGCTTGCGCCGCGCGGCGGCGCGTTCGAGGCCGGGTACGCGGACTTCCGCGAGGAAAGCCTCAAGGACGCGCAGCGCCTGTTCGCGGCCCTGTCCCCGGTGGCGCTGGCCGTGTTCCGCATGATGTTGCGTTTCGTGGATCTGCTTCCGATTTTCATAATCCGCAAGCCGCGCACCTTCCGCCGCCTCAAGCCGGAAGAGCGCCTGGCATTCTTAAACCGCCTCGAACATAGCCCCCGCACCGCGGTGCGCATGACCTTCTTCGCCATCAAGCTCGATGTGCTCCTGCCCCTGTTCAACCGGCCGGAAATGGAGCGCGTCACGGGCTGGGACAAGCCCCGGGAGGCGTCGTCATGAAGACCTACAAGGCGCAGGCCGTGGTTGTGGGAACCGGAGCGGGCGGCGCCGTGGCCGCGGACGCGCTCGCGCGAGCGGGCATCGAGACGGTGATCGTGGAGGAAGGAAAATTCTTCAAGCCCGGGGATTACGGCACGGTGTTCGACGGGTTTGCGGGCATGTACCAGGGCGGCGGCAGCACGGTGACCCTGGGGCACCCGCCCATCTCCATCACCCTGGGCCGGTGCGTGGGCGGCACCACGGCCATTAATTCCTCGACATGCTTCCGGCCCCCGCGGCAGAAAGTCGCGGCCTGGGGCGGCCCTTCATACGACGAACTCGAGCCCTTCATCGAGGAGGTGGAGCAGCGCATCCAGGCCACGCCCGCGGACCCCGAGACCATCGGCGGCAACTGGCGCGTGCTCAAGCGCGGATGCGACAAGCTCGGCGTGGAACTCAAGCCCCTGGTGCACAACATCAAGGACTGCAAGCGCCGCGGCCGGTGCCAGTTCGGTTGTCCCGAAGGCGCCAAGAAGAGCACGGATATCAGCTTCATCCCGTCCGCTGTCGAAGCCGGGGCTACGCTGCTCACGAAGCATCGCGTGGACGGCGTGATCGTGGAGAACGGCCGCGCCGCCGGTGTGCGCGGCACGGCGCTGGAGCACGGGTACGCGTTCGAGGTGCGCGCGGATGTAGTGGTGCTGTGCCTGGGCGCGCTCACAGGTCCGGCGTTCCTGCTGCAGCACAAAATTCTGAAGAAATCCAGGGCGCTCGGCCGCGGGTTGCAGATCCATCCGGCATGCCGCGTGGCGGCCGAGTTCGAGGAGGTTGTGGACGGGCATGTGGGCCTGCCCCAGGGCGCGTTTGTGGACCAGTGGAAAGCCCGGGGCGTGATGCTCGAAGGCATCTTCATCCATCCGGGATTTCTGATCACCATGCTGCCCGGTGTCGGCCCGGATCTCAAGAGCCTGGCTCTTCGCTATCCGCACCTGTCCGCATTCGGTGTGATGGTGGACGACACAACCGAGGGCCGGGTGCTGCCCGGGCGCTGGGGAACGCGCTTCACGGCCCTGTATCAGATGAACCGCGAGGACGCCGAGAAAATGCGGTTCGGCATCGCGCGCGTTGCCGAGATCTATTTCGCCGCAGGCGCCCGCCGCGTGTTCACCCCCAGGTTCGGATTCACTACCCTGAACAGCGCATCCGAGATCGCGAAATTCGAGTCAACACGCGTCAAGGCGGCGCATTACGAGCTGGGCGCGTTCCATCCCCTGGGCACGGCTCGCATGGGCGCGGATCCCAAAAAGTCCGTGGTGAATTTCGATCTGGAAACGCATGAACTCAAAAATCTGTACATCATGGATGGGTCCGTGGTGCCCGGTTCACTCGGGGTGAACCCGCAGGTCACTATTATGACCCTGGCCCTGCGCGCGGCCTCGCGCCTGGCGGACAAACTCAAGCCGTGATGTCATTCCGGGCTTTCCTTCTTATTATGTTTTTTATGGAGCGTGACACATGACCGGAGCGCTGGACGGATTGCGCGTGCTGGACCTGTCGCGGCTGCTGCCAGGACCGTTCTGCAGCATGCTGCTGGCGGACATGGGCGCGGATGTGATCAAGATCGAGGACCCGCAGGGGGGCGATTACATCCGCTGGATCCCGCCCTACATTGAGGGCCGCGGCTCGCAGTTTTTGGCCCTTAACCGCAACAAAAAAAGCTGCAAGCTCAACCTCAAGCACCCGCGCGGCGTCGAGCTGTTTCTCAAGCTTGTGGAAACCGCGGATATTGTGATTGAGAGTTTTCGTCCCGGCGTGCTGGACCGCCTGGGTGCGGGATACGAGGCCGCGCGCGCGCGCAACCCGCGCATCATTTACTGCGCCATCACGGGCTACGGACAGGACGGCCCGTACCGGGACCGCGCCGGACACGACCTCAACTA
>JAGUYV010000504.1 GCA_020061125.1 bacterium
CCGCAGCGCATCATGCCCGGCCCGGCGCGTGCGCACGAGGAGGCTCCCTGGTCTCCGGACTACAACCTCGCGCCCGCGCCCGAAGAATTCATGGTACACATGTTCAACTATTTTTCGCGCGGGCCGCGATTGCGCCTTTACCGGCTCGAACCCGCGGCCGCACCGGAGAATGACAAACCGTGACCACTGACAGCGCGCCACAACACGGCAAACCGCTCATGGCGAAACATGCTGCGCTGGCCCTGGCCGTGCTTGCGGCCGCCGCGCATTTCGCGCTGCTCATGCAGTATTTTGAACCGGCCGCGGCGGCTCGGGACGCGCAGGCGTACTTCGGGCAGGCGCGCCTTCTGGCGCACACGGGCAGGCTCTGCATGAACGCCGAATCCCCGATTCAGTATGTGGGCTATCACTGGACGCAGACCGGACCGGACACATATTGCGGCAAGTACCCGCCCGGGCTGCCCGTGATTCTGGCCGGGGTGCGGCGCGTGGCGGGCGCGAACGCCATGCTGACCGTGAACCCGGTTCTGGCGAGCGCGTCGCTCGTGCTCGTGTTTCTGATCTGCAATGCGTGGTCCGGCCCGGGCTGGGGTTTTCTGGCGATGCTGCTCCTTGCCGCGAATCCCCTGGCCAACAAGCACGCCCTGTACGGAGACTCTCACACGGCCAGCGCGTTTTTTCTGCTGCTTGCGATCTGGCTCGCAGTTTCCTGGACCCGTTCGCGCAGGCTGCCTCTGGTGTTCGCGGCGGGCCTGGCCGCAGGGTTCATTCCTGCGATCCGCTACTCCGAAGTCCTGTTCCTGCCCGCGCTTGCGGCGTTCGTGCTGCTGGAAGGCCGCACGCGAGGGGATGCGATCCGGAATGTTCTCGCATTCGCGGCCGGGGCCGCGGTTCCCCTGGCGGTTCTGTGCCTGCACAATCATGCGGCGTACGGAGCATTCTGGAAAACGGGCTATGCGTCCGAGGCCGGGGCGTTCGGCTGGGTTTATTTCAGGCAGGCGTTCGTCACCTGGCCGCAGCGCATGCTGGCCGAGGGCGACGCGTACGCGTTCGCCCTGGGCGCGTTCGGAATAGCCGCCATGTGCGCGCGCCGCGAGACCTGGAAGCAGGGCGCGCTCCTGGCCGCGCTCGTGATCCCTTCGTCCTTGATGTACATGAGCTTTCACGCGGCGCCGTTCGCGCCGTTGAGATACCTGATCCCGGCGTTGCCGCTGTTTGCAATCGGCGCGGCCTCGTTTGTAAAAATGATCTCCGGCGGGCGCGCAGCCGAAGGCGCGGTTGCGGCCGCTGTCATTGCACTGCTGAATTTGTACTGGGGAGCGCCCCAGTCCGAGCAAGCGCTCGGCGCGCTGCGGGTGCGGCACAGGGGCCTCGCCATGGCCACGGCCATGCTGCACGAGCACGCGCCCGAGGGCAGCATCGTGATTGCGGACGAGATTATTCTGCAGCAGCTCGACAGCGCCGGAAACTGGCGTCTGGCCGACGAAGCGATCCTGCTGCGCCGCGGCCGCCCGCAAAACGCCCCGGCCGGAGTTCACGAATCGCAACAGGCGCTCACGCGCAGAGACCGCGATCTGATTCAACGCTACGCCGCCCCCGCGCCGCAGCAGCTTTTGGGCGTGTTCGAGGAGGATGTGCGCGCCTGGGCGCGCACGCGGCGCGTGTTCTGGCTCACAACCCGGGAGCGCATGAATGCATTCTCGGACGGAGAACCGCAAAGCCGCGGACTGGCCGCCCGCCGGGTTTTGCGCATCCCTCCGGGGCCGCTCCGAACCCCGTCTCCGTATCCTGCGCGCATGCCCGAGGGCGCGGCCGACCCCCGATTCCACTTGATCAGGCCCGGTTCGGAGTTGATCCTCTACGAATGGAATTTGTGACGGCTCACGCAGCGCAAAAAGCATGGATATTGATTTGCGGGCTGTAATAAAATACAATGTTACAGACATTAATTATCCGCCGCACACCACTATCCGAACCGGCGAAAACAAGGACAGAGCCCAAAATGGCGAAAGGCGGCGCGAAAAAGAGAATTCTCGTCATAGACGATGAGGAGCACCTGCTCCGCATTCTCGGCGATCGCCTCCAGTTCGCCGGCTATGATGTTTACACCGCGCACAACGGAACCGAAGGCCTCAAGAAGGCGGACCTCGCGCACCCGCATCTGGTCCTGCTGGACATCATGATGCCGGATCTTGATGGCTATTCCGTGCTGCTGCAGCTCAAAAAGAACCGCAAAACCCGTTCCGCCGCCGTTCTCATGCTCACATCCAACACCGAAAACGAGGCCATTGACAGGGCCATGAACATGGGCGCCGTGGATTACATCGTCAAGCCTTTTGCGGTCAATGTTCTGCTGGACAAAATCGATCGGGCCATCAGCAGAAAGTGAGCGGTCGTGAGGAACCCGCGTCAAAGCGACAGTCCCGCGCCGCCCCCCGGCGCGCCGGACCCCGGCAAGGCAGCGCGCAGCAAAGTCAGATTCAGGCTCGTGCTCGCTTTCCCCGTGCTCACCACCCTGCTGGTTCTGGGTCTGGGCGCGGTGATCATTGACATGCAGCAGCGCAATCTGGCCAACCCCCAGATTGTGCGGCTCACCAGCCCCGAAATCTACGCGCGCATCACCCAGACCACCGACGCCATGACCCTGGTCATCATCGGCACCGCGGCCATCGCCTTCGTCTCGGGCATCGTGCTCGCTCTCACCGTCACCAACCCCATCCGCAGGCTCGCCCGGGACACCGCCAGCATCGCGCGCGGCGACCTCACACGCAGCATCCGCCTCAACGCCGACGGGGAACTCGCCATCCTCGGCTCCGCACTCAATGAGATGGTCGCTTCCATCAATAAATACATGCTTCATTCCATGTCCGGCGGCATGCTGATCATTGATGAAAGCGGCGTGATTGTATCCTTGAGCGGCGACGCCGAATTCATCCTGGGCGTGAGCGCCGACCAGTGCGCGGGCGCGCACATCACACAGGTGTTCCCGGACATCCCGGAAAACCGCAGATTTCTCTCCATCGTCAACGAAACCCTCTCGCACCATAAAACATTCCCCACGCAGCAGCTTGCGGTGTCCACCGAAGAGCGCCGGGAGATCCCCATCACCCTGGCCACCTCCCTGCTCAAGGACAGGGACAACACCCTGGTGGGCCTGTCCCTGTCATTCGAGGACGCCAAACAGTTGCGCCGCATCGAGGAGCAGATGCGCCGCGTGGACCGGCTCACCACCCTGGGCGGCCTGGCCGCGAGCGTGGCCCACCAGGTGCGCAATCCCCTGTGCTCCATCAAGGGCCTGGCCCAGCTCCTCAAGGAAAACCGCGCGGACGACAAGGCGCTGTGCGACTACGCCGGGGTCATCATCAAAGACGCCGAGCGCATTGACATGGTGGTCAACCGCCTCATGCGCATGCTCCAGCCCACGCAGACCGACTGGACCCTCGAAAACATCAACGACATCCTGGGCGAAACCGTGACCCTGGCGCGGCACGAAATTCGCGACAAAAGCATCGAAATCCTGGAGCTGTTCGACGCGGACCTGCCCCCCCTGGTGGCGCAGCGCGAAAACCTCATGCACGCGTTCCTGAACTTCGCGATCAACGCGATTCAGGCCATAGAGCACAAGGGAACCATCACCGTGCGCACCCTGCCCGCGCGCGCCCCCATGCAATCCGGCCGCGGCCCCGGCGGTCAATTATCGGGCATTATCGTGGACATTGAAGATAACGGGCCGGGAATGACCGAAGACGAGATGCGCAGCATTTTCAATCCCGGATACACCTCCAAGGAGCAAGGCTCGGGCTTCGGCCTCGCCATTTCCCAGCAGACCATCCAGGCCCACGGCGGGGAAATCCGCGTCCGGAGCGAACCCGGAGTCAAAACCGTGTTCCGTATCTGGCTGCCCCTGCGCGAACCGCGCGCGGATCCCGCCGCACACCAGGGAGACGCTCTTGACACAGCAGGCGCCTGACAACATCCTCGTGGTGGACGACGAGGAAAACATGCGGTTCCTCATCCGCGAGACTCTGGCCGCGCAAAATTACGAGATCGAAACGGCCGGCGGCGGCGCGCAGGCCATGGAGCTGATTCGCAACAAAGATTACGGATGCGTGATCATGGATGTCCGCATGGCCGGCATGGACGGCCTGCAGACCCTGGCCGAAATCAAAAAGCTGCGCCCGGACCTGCCCGTGATCATGATGACCGCATTCGGTTCGCGCAAAATCGCGCTCCAGGCCATCCAGGAAGGTGCCTACGATTACTTCACCAAACCCTTCGACATCAACGAAATGCGCGTGGTGGTCAAGCGCGCCATGGAAAAGAAAACCCTGGAGCGGGAGAACGAAAAACTGCGGCGGCAGCTCGCGGTCGCGGGCGGAGACACGCGCCTGGTGGGCCGCAGCCAGGCCATGGCCGAAGTGCTCCTGTTCATTGACCGCGTGGCAGGAAACGACCTCACCGTTCTCATCCAGGGACCGAGCGGCACGGGCAAGGAACTGGCCGCAACAGTAATCCACGAAAAAAGCCTGCGCGCGCACATGCCGCTCATCAAAATGAACTGCGCGGCCATTCCGGAAACCCTGCTCGAAAGCGAACTGTTCGGCCACGAAAAGGGCGCATTCACCGGCGCGGGCGCGCGCAAAATCGGCAAATTCGAGGCCGCCCACGGAGGCACCCTGTTCCTGGACGAAATCGGCGACATGAGCCTGGTCACCCAGGCCAAACTCCTGCGCGTGCTTGAAGAACACGCCTTCGAGCGCGTGGGCGGCACCGAAACCATCAGGGTGGACATCCGCATCATCGCGGCCACCAACCAGGACCTGGCGCGCGCCGTGGCCGAAAAACGGTTCCGTGAGGATCTGTTCTTCCGCCTCAATGTGCTGCCCGTATCCATGCCCCCGCTGTATGATCGCGTCGAAGACATCCCGCTTCTGGTGGAGCACTTTCTCGTCGAAGCGCGCGAGCGGTACGGCGCGGGCGTGCGCCGCATGTCCAGCGAATCCATGCGCCTGCTCATGGACTACCGCTGGCCCGGCAATGTGCGCGAGCTGGCCAATGTGCTCCAGCGCGCCGCGGTCATCGCCCAGGGCGAACTCATCACCCCCGACTGCCTGCCCGCGCAAATCCGCGGCGCGGTCCCCCAGCAGGAACAAGACGGCAAACCGCACGCGCCTTTCGACGGCTCTCTCCAGGAAGTCATTGACAACATGGTGCAGACCACGGAGAAAAAACTCATTCAGGAAGCCCTGGACAGCACGGACTGGAGCCGCACGAAAACCGCCAGGATGTTGAAAATATGCAGAAAAAGCCTGCATAATAAGATGAAAAAATACGGTTTGCTGGAACAGGATGCGGAACCCGAATCCGACTGAAGGAGCCGGGGCGCAGCGCGCCCCGGGCACGGCATGAAACTCTCACCCCTTGGCTCCATGCTCGTGACGCGCAACATGCTCACCGCCGAGCAGCTCGAAGCCGCGCAGCGCAACGCCGCGGACAGGGGCGAACGCGCCCTCACCCGTGAAATCGTGAACCTCGGCTACCTGTCCCCGGAAGCCCTGGCCCGCGCCATGAGCGAACATCTCGGCCTGCCCTTCGTGGACCTCAAGGATTTTCCCATTGACGCCCAGGCGCCCATGCTCATGCCCGAGGAATTTCTGCGCCGCCACAGCGCCATCCCCATCCGCATCGAAAACGGCGAGCTGTTCCTGGCCGTGTTCCCGCCCGTGGACCTGGCCGTGCTCGATGAAGTCGAACTCACCACAGGCTATCGCGCCAAACCCGTAATCGCCACGGAAAACGACATCCACCTGGCCCTCAACCAGCACTTCAGCGCGCAGTCCCGCACCCGCCAGACCATCGTGGACATGCGCCTCGAGGACATCGAACCCGAGGACAGCGGCGAACTGATCCTCGATGAAATCGTGGACACGGTGGAAAGCCCGCCCATCGTGCGCCTGGTGGTGGACATCATAGACGGCGCCATCAACGAGCGCGCCAGCGACATCCACCTCGAACCCCAGGACGACGACATGCGCGTGCGTTACCGCATTGACGGCGTGCTCCACGACATCATGCGCATCCCCCGCAATGTCGAAGCCTCGGTCATCTCCCGCATCAAAATCCTCGCGAACATGGACATCACCGAGCGCCGCGCCCCCCAGGACGGGCACATGAACATCCGAAAGGCCGGCGCCGAATACGACCTGCGCATTTCCACTTTCCTCACCGTGAACGGCGAAAAGCTCGTCATGCGCCTCTTGAGCAAGGAAACCATGCTCCTTCGCATGGAGGAACTCGGCCTGTTCCCCGAGGAACTCGAACGCCTCAAGCGCATCACATCCAGCCCCTATGGCATGGTGCTCATCACCGGTCCCACGGGCTGCGGCAAAACCACGACCCTGTACTCGATTCTCAACCGCATCAACAACACCGCGGAAAATATCGTGACCATCGAAGACCCCGTGGAATACAAACTGCCGGGCATCAACCAGTCGCAGGTCAACCGCAACGCGGGCGTGACCTTCGCCACGGGGCTGCGCTCCCTGCTGCGCCAGGACCCCAATGTCATCATGGTGGGCGAGATCCGCGACCTGGAAACCGCGGAGATCGCCATCCAGGCGGCCCTCACCGGCCACCTCGTGTTCTCCACCCTGCACACCGCGGACGCGCCCAGCGCCGTGACCCGCCTCATTGACATGGGCATCAAGCGCTACCTCATCAGCGCGTCCATCGTGGGCATCGTGGCCCAGCGCCTGGTGCGCACCATCTGCCCGGCGTGCAAGGAAGAATATAAAACCGATGTGTCCGAACTGCTGCAGGAATTCGGAATCCGTTCGGGCAAGCAGGGCGCCACGAAGCTCCACCGCGGCCGGGGCTGCAAATTCTGCGGCCAGCACGGGTACCGCGGCCGCACGGGCGTGTACGAGCTGCTCACCGTGACCGACGAATTCCGTGACGCCGTGCTGCGCAACCGGCCCGCGCACGAACTGGCGCGCATCGCCGTCCGGGACGGCATGACGCC
>JAGUYV010000347.1 GCA_020061125.1 bacterium
AGGGCGTACAGGGCATAGCCCTGCCGGCTCAACCGCTCGCCCAAGGCCCGATAGCGCCCGCCGTGCTCGCTGATCCCGTGCACCAGCGCCACCACGGCCGCCGGATCGCCGTCGGGCAGCCAACGGCGGCCGTGGAGATGCAGTCCGTCATCGGTGGGGAAACGGAATTCGCGGTAATCCATGGCGCTCTCTCGAATTCTCCCCGACGGGAGACACGTTTTCCAGGCTCCCTTTGAGAATGGAATCCATCCCCCAGATGATCGGCACCGCAATCGGCATGGAGAGAACTCCGACCCATTTTTTGGTTCTTCCCGGCTTTGGCAGGTGGCGGAAGTAGGTCCCGTTTGCCGAGCGGGACCTTGCGCCAGAGGTCCCGCTCGGCAAGCGCGGCGAAATGTTCGGCAATGTGATCAATGTACAGCCACAGACGCGCCCAGGAAACGGGTTTGAGCAAATATCCCCACGCGCCCAGTTCCGCCCATACGCCCGCCATGTTGGCCGTATGCCGGTCCGTGACCAGCAGAATGGCGATGCGCCCCCCCATTTCTCTCAAGGACTCCAGCAACTGCTCGGTGTCAGAGCCGGACAGTTCCGTGTCCATAAGCAGGATGTGCGGCCCGGGGCGGTGCTTGATGTGATCCATGATCACTTCGCCGCTTGCGCAGATATGCGAAGCCCATCCCTGCTCCGTGAATTCCGCGGCCATGGCTTCGCGTTCGCGGCCCTGGCTCATGGCTATGATGACTGATGGCTTGGAGAGGTTTGTCATGGTATATTGAACACGCCGCGCGTCAATATGCGCCCGGCGGACGGTTGTTCAACTCCTGGCGCACGATTTCCACAATGCGCGCGATGTATTTTCCTATCAACGGCAGATCCACCATTTCCCGCAGCAGAAACAGCGCCAGACCCACGACCACGGTCATGCCCACGATGAAGCCAAATCCGCGCGCCACGCCCGCCGCAAAATTGGTCAGCAGCATCCGCCGCGGATTCTGCATGTGCGCCACAAACTCGCGCAGCCTCATGCCCTCAAGAATGTAGGCCAGCTTATGCAGGCTGCGGATGGTTTCCTTTTCCAGTTCCACGGTTTCTGTGGTGCGCGGCACGCTGAACATCAATGATTTGTCCTCACCGCGCCCTGCGGCGTTCTCGTCCGGCAAAGGGTTCTGTGGTTCCGTCATTATGAATTCCTCTCGCTGCGTGTGTAATTTTAACACGCCGCTTCCGTTTCTGTCACGAATGGAGTCAAGGTTTTTTTCGATGCATGGCCGCCGCGGGATATACTACAGCAAGGAACATTTCCGGCGGGGGAGGATTTCGCCGTGCCATTTTCATTGCCCGAATATCAAGAGCCGGATTTCGCCGCCGCACCGCTGGCCGCGGCGCCGGATTGCGCCACAGCGCCCGCTCCCGCCCCCGGTGTGGCCCCAGACAACTTTCACGCAACGACCATCTACCCCGAGTACTTCAAGATTGGCGGCCAATGGGTTCTGGCGCATGAAAGCCGCATGGACTGTGTGGCTGTGGTGCGCGGCGCGGATGTATCGGTCGTGGAGTTCCGCAACCTGAAGCAGGGCGACGCCGTAGCGCTGGGCCGCAGCGAAGACGGCAGCGAGGGCATTCTGGTGCATGCGGCCGGATTCGCCGGGGAACAGGCCCTTCGCGAGGCCTTTGCGTTCCGAACAGGGCGCACGCGCGAAACCTCGTACTCACGCGACTACGACACCCTGTACGAGCTGTTGCGCTTCGAGAAGGTTCACGGACGGATTGTGTGGGTGCTGGGGCCTGCGGTGTCGTTCGATTCGGATTCGCGCAACGCCATGGTGTCGCTCATAGAGGCGGGTTTCGTGCATGCCGTGCTGGCGGGCAATGCCCTGGCCACGCACGATGTCGAGGGCGCAGTGTTCAAAACCGCGCTCGGGCAGGACATCTACACGCAGGCCTCGCGCCCGGGCGGACACTATCATCATCTCGATGTTCTCAACCGCGTGCGCCGCTCGGGGAGCCTGCGCGCGTTCATGGAATCGGGACCGGCGCCGGACGGCATCATGGCGGCATGTCTGCGCGCGGGCGTGCCCGTGGTTCTGGCCGGCTCCATCCGGGACGACGGCCCCATGCCCGAAGTCATCGCGGATGTGTACGCGGCCCAGAACGCCATGCGCGAACACGCCTGCCGCGCCACCACCATGATCAGCCTGGCCACGCAGCTCCACGCCATCGCCTCGGGCAACATGACCCCGGCGTACCAGGTGGTGAACGGCCGCGTGCGCCCGGTCTATATCTACACCGTGGACATCTCCGAGTTCGCGGTCAACAAGCTGCGGGACCGCGGCAGCCTCGAAGTCACCTCCATCGTCACAAATGTGCAGGACTTCCTCGTGAATCTCAAGCGCAACCTCATCGGGGCGTAACGCGCCCGGATCCTCTCCACTCGCATATCGTGCTATAATAGACACATCCCGGAACTGCCGGGGCCTTGCATGGGAGCACGAATGCGCGCACGCACACACACGGGTTTTTCCCTGGTCGAATTCTTGCTTGTGGTTGTGCTGATTTCCATCCTCGCGGCCATCATCGTGCCGCGCTTCGAGTACGCGCACATATCCCAGCAGGAAGTGTATGCCGTGGCCCACGACATCGCCAAGGATTTGCGCAAAACGCGTCACTACGCTGTCGGCCAGGGCGAGCAAGGCTCGCAGGGCCAGACCGTTCACACCACCTCTCCCACCTACAAAACCTATGGCCTCACCATATTGTCCTCCACCTCGTGGGAGTTGTGGGAATACGACGGGGTCGTGCCCGTGAGCCGTTCTCTTTACACGGAATCCCTGCGCAACAGCGAGGTGCAGGTTTCAAGCGCAACACCAGATTTCGTGTTCGACAGGCTGGGAACGCCGGCCACGCCCGCCGCGGGCGGGTTCATCGAGGTCAAGGATTCCAAAGACCGGTACCAGTGGAATGTCTCGGTGATCAAAAACACGGGGCGCGTCGTTCTGGTCCGGGTCAAGTAGAGCCATGAAAAAATCGCCGGAAAGCAGCATGCCGCGCTCGCGCGGCGGGTTCACAATCATCGAGCTGGTTGTGGTTGTGTTCATGCTGCTGATCATCGTGCTCACGATCATGTACTCCGTGGAGCGGTCTCTGCGCACCAGCAACGAGTTGTACCGCATGACCACGGCCACCTTCCTTGCGCAGCGCAAGATGGAGGAGGTCATGACGCGCGCGAGTTGTTACACCACAGGCGGTCAATGCCCTCTCAACCTGGCCAAGGCGCCGCCCCTGCAGTTCTATTACGACTTCAAGGAGAGTTTCTGCTCACATCCACCCGGCTACTGCGCCGCGTCTTACGGCGCCCTGGCCGCATGCAATGCGGATTGCGCGTGCGAATGGGTGGCCGGCGCGTGCACCAACTATGACCGCGCCTGTGAATTCCCGTCGCCGTTCGAGCAGTTCAAGTGCCGGGTCTATTACCTGGATGCGTCATCCGGGGCCGGCGGGGGCATTGTAATCCCCGCGGATTACATCATGGAAATCCAGGTTCGCGTGTGGTTCGACGAGAATTACAACAATATTTGCGACAGCAATGAGGCCGATGTGCTTTACCAGACCGCGCTCACTTACCGGTCACCGGCCTGGAACTTCTGATCATGCACAAGCGCGCCCAGCGGGGCATGACATTGATCGAGATCCTCATCGTGATCGCCGTGATGGCGGTGGTGATCATCGCCGTGGCGCCTCTGATCCGCACCACATGGGTGTCGTGGATCACCGCGGACCGGCGCGACGAAATCCTCGAAACCGGACGCGCGGGCTTGAGCAAGACCGTCCGGGAAATCCGCTCGGCCTATGATATTTACCAGGCCACGGACACCGCATATCTCGATTACTATCCCCACTGGTCCACGGGCAGCGCAGGACTCATCTACCGCTTCAACTATGATGCGCCCAATGTGGACTATGAATTCGGCGTGGCCACCCCGGCGTTTTCGCCGGACTCGCTGGCCGCGCCCGTTGACTCGTTCAGCTATGTGACCTACACACGAGGGCTGGACGAAGGAGCGGCCCGGGGGCGGCGCATCAACAGCATCAAGTTCAATCTTGCCGTGTCCGACGAGCGCCGCCTGCTGCCGGAAACCGATCACCTCAACCCCATCCATTTCATGAGCCAGGCGTATCTGCGCCGCTCCCGCGAGGGCTGGCAGATTGCCGACAACCTCAACTTTTCAAATGAGGTGTACCGCTTCGACATAAGCAACGGGGATTCCCTGTGCTTCAAGGCGTACAGCGACCGCGTGGACCCGTCGGCCATGATCAACCGGGATGTGACCATCACCTTCGGCGCGGGCAATACGCGCGTGCTGCAGATGGACTACTACGCCACGGACGATTATTTCGCCACATGCTGCGTGGCGAACCAGGCGCCGTGCAATCTGGGCGGGGATCCCACCACGGACGTAGACATCCTGTTAAGCGACGGCACCGAATGGACCTGGATCAGGGACCAGGTAAGGGTGCAGAACTGATTATGATCAAAAAACCGGACACACAGCGCGGCGCCATATTGCTCATGGTCGTCTTTCTTATCTTTCTCATTGCTATTCTGATGATCTATTTGAGCCTGCTGCATCGCAAAGATCTGGAGATCGTGACCAACCAGATGGAGGATTTGCAGGCGCTTTACTGCGCGGATGCGGGCATCCAGCGCGCGATATACGACATCCGCAAAACCGCGGCCCAGCCCAACTGGCCGGGCGGCGGCCGCTCCGTGAATCTCGATCCCTACGGCGGCGCGCAGGATTGCGTCACCAACATCCCTGCCGGGCCGGATGCGCCTGGCTACGACTCCCTGGGGACCTATTCCGTCAGAATCACCGAAAACAAAGCCAACGATGACGCCAACAAGGAAGTGCCGGGCGCTGTGTACCGTTATGTCATGATCACCTCCACGGCCCGGCTGAACCCGCCGAGCAACCACCAGCGCAGCATCACCGCGCTCGTGCGCCGTTCCGCCATCTGGACCATGTTTCCGTTCCCCAACCTGACTTATTACACGGAAATACGCCAGTATCAGGAAAACTGACCGGCGCGCGCGCCGGGGCAGGGCGCATTTTCCGGTTTTCCCGCAAAGCGGTTTCCATTATGCTATGGCAAGGCCCGCGCATGCGCGAAGCCGAATTTCTTGAACACGGGGTCCCATCACATGTCCATGTCCGATATGAGCCGGTCCGCCGCCGACGCCATGCAGTGCGATTCCGCAACTCTCGATCGCAGCCGGGGGGTGTATGTGCTGCGCTTGCGCGGCACCTACGAGGAGATGGGATTTCAGCACGGCAGCCTGGCGCTGCGCGCCACCGGCAACGCCGCGCTCCACTATTTCGACAATCTTATCAGGACCATCGTGGCGCACTCGGTTCCGCCCCTGGCCGGAACTGCGGACGCTCTGCTCAAGCGCGTGTTTCACTCCCTGAACCGCGGGCGCCTGGGCGACGAGCTGGGCGCGCATGTGCGCGGATACGCCCAGGCCATGGGCCGACCCGCCGCGGACCTCGAAAAGATCGCCATGGTTCCGGACATCCTGCACTTTCTCATAGGAGTTGCGTTTCCGCCTCTGGCCATGGGGCCGTCCTGCTCGGGCTTTATGGCGCGCGGCGGCGCCACCACGGATGGGAAGCTGCTTGTGGGCCGCAATTTCGATTTCTTCGGCCAGGGCGTGTGGGACGCGGCCAACGCGCTCGTGATCATGCAGCCGGACTCGGGGCAGAAAATCTGCTGGGTGGGCGCGCTGGGCGTGCCCGCGGGGCCGCAGGGCGTCAACGAGGCCGGCATCATCATTTCCCTTCACACCAAATTCAACCGCGACGTGCGCCTTACGGGCATCCCGCTCTTTTCTCTGTGCGCGCGCATCATGCAGCATGCCGAAAGCGTAGACGACGCCATCGCGCTCATCTCCGAACAGCCCCGCATCTGTGGTCTTTCCCTGTTCATCACAGACGCCAAAACGCACGACGCCGCAGTCTGCGGCTTCTCGGCCAATCACATGGAAATCATCCGCCCAGATAACGATGTGCTGATCCGCACCAACCATTATGTGACCCCCGAGATGCAGAAACACGAAATCGCTCCGCACCCGTGGCACCTGCACAGCACGGGCCGCTACAAACGGATCGCACATCTTCTGCGGGAAAAGCACGGCCGGCTGGAACCCGCGGATATTCCGCGCATTTTGTCGGACCGCGTGGACCCCTGGGAGGGCGGCGGCGAGCGCGTGGCCGGCAACATCGTGAGCGCCACCAACAACGCGCAGTCCGTGGCGTATTCGCCGGACGAGGATGCGCTGTGGCTGGCCAACGGCCCGTTCCCGGTGTGCCGCAGCGCGGAGTTCATCGGCTTCCGGATTTCGGCGCTGTTCAACGGCGGAGACTGTGAGCTGCCTTCGCTGCCCGGCGCGCCCGCGCTGTCCGAGGCCGAGCAGACCGCCGCGGCGCACTATCAGCAGGCGTGGCAGGCGCACGAGGACCATCACGACGACAGCCGCGCCCTGTTCCACCTTTTGCAGGCGTCCGCGGCCCTGCCCGAAGAGCCTGTTTTCCCGCGCCTCGCAGGCATCACCCACATGAAGATGCGGCAATTCGAGCAGGCCGTGCCGCTGCTTGAGCGCAATGTGAAGTTGACCCGGGGCGCCGCGCTCATGCGCGCCGAGGCTCTTGTGTGGCTCGCCCGGTGCCTGGACATGGCCGGC
>JAGUYV010000162.1 GCA_020061125.1 bacterium
CACGGCCGCGTCCAGATGCGCGCCCGCATCCGGCCAGGACAGGTTGGGCATGACCGGGTCGAAAATCAGGCGGGCCGGGTCCACGCCCGCCGCTTGGGCTTCGGCTTGCAGAGCCACGGCCAGGGACAACTTTTCCTCGACCGACGGCGGGCAGAACGAGCGCTCGTCCAGAAGCAGGCATACCAGATCCGCGCCCTGATGCGCCGCGGCCAGGGGCGGCACGCCGGACAGCTTGGCAGGCTCCATGGTGAGCGCGCTCAAAACGGGCGGCGTCGCGCCGGGCGATTCGGCCCAGGCGGCAAGGCCGATCTCGAGGGTTTCCGGGGAAGGGCTGTCCAGAATAATCCGCGCTCCGGGCGCTCCCTGGCGCACGGCGCGCACGAGCGTGGCCATGCGCCCCCGGCGGGAAGCGGACAAATATCCGGGGTTTATGTCAATCCATGCCGCGCCCGCGGCTATGCAACGCGCGGCGATGTCCCGAACCGCGTCTCCGCAGTCCCGGGCCACGGCATCCGCAACGGCAGGGTTCATGGGGTTGATGTTGTCCGCGGCGATAATCATGGAATTGTCAGTCGCGCAGGGTGGCCTTGATGCGCAGGGGTTGTGCGAGCAGGTCCAGGGCGTCGAGAATGTCGCGGCACACGATGTCCGCCACTGCGGCAAGTTCCCCGGCGCAGCCCTCGGAGCCGATGACTGCAACGCCCAGGGCGGCCAGGCGCACCATGGCCGCGTCGTTGCGCCCGTTGCCGATGGCCATGACGCGATCCGCTGGCAGGGCCGAGATGAATTCTTCCTTGTCCCGGCTGGTCTGGATAATGCGCACCTCGAGGGGCAGGCCCTGGAGTTGCGCCGCAGCCGTGCCAAAAGTGTCGGCCGTGAGCACGGTGATGTGCACGCTGCCGGACAGGGCCGTGAGCCGCTCCGCAACGCCGGGGATCAGCGCGCCGTCCCGCGACAGCGTGCCCGTGTAATCGAGCAGCAGGTCCGTGATGTGCAGCCTGCCGAATCCCGGCGGTTCAATTTCTATGCCCTTGTTCATGAGCAGCCCTCCTGCGCGCGCGGTGTCCGCGCATATTATAGCAATCCGGCCGCGTTCGGCTGTGTTTTAATTGTGTTAGCGTCTTGTTAGGATTCGTTTATCCGGTGTAGAATTTCTGTTGAAGATTCTCTTGTTGATAACCCGTCCCGATAAGGGAGGCCGCCGTGTGAAGACCTTTCTTAACAAAGCATTCAATATCCACGAGGGCGAGCATGGCCGCGTGTTCTTGAGCTGGCTGATTTTCCTGCTCATCATGACCGGCATCGTCATTGGCCGCAATGCGCGCGACTCCATTTTTCTCAAGGATGTGGGCGTGAAATTCCTGCCCTACATGTTCGTGCTCAACGCCGTGTTCGTGGTGCTTGTGTCCACGATATACACGGCGTTCGTGGACAAGATGGACCGCACGAAATTTCTCGTCGGCTCCCTGGCGCTGTACGCGGGCATCACCTTTGCCGTGCGTGTGGTGCTGATGATGAACATGCTCTGGTTCTCCGCGGCCACCTATGTGATCGTGCAGATTCTGTGGCTCGTGGGCCTGATGCAGTTCTGGACATTCATGGGCGATGTGTTCGACGCGCGAGAGAGCAAGCGCCTGTTCCCGCTCATCGGCACGGGCGGGCTTGTGGGCATGGTGCTGGCCGGATTCGGGGCAAAGCCCGTGGTGGCCGTTATCGGAACCAACAACCTGTTCCTGGTGTGGTCCGCCATGTTCGGCCTGTGCATTTTTCTGGTCCTGACTTTGAGCGCCAAATATGGCAAAAGCAAGGCGTCCGGCCCGGTTCGGCCCGTGTCCCTGGCGCCGCCCAAAAAGATTTCCCAGTGGCAGGAGTTCAAGGCCGGACTTGATTACATTAAGGGCGTGCGCCTGCTCAAGACTCTGGTGCTGATCAACCTGGCCATGTGGATTGTGTTCACGGTCGTGGACTACGAATTCAGCAAAGCCGTGGCCGCGAAGTATACGGACAAGGATGAACTGACCGGGTTCCTGGGCGTGTTCCGCGCCGCGGCCGGTTTTTTGTGCCTGGTGGTGCAGCTCGGGTTCACCACGCGGCTCATTAGCCGGTTTGGCGTGGGCCGCATGATCGCCGTGCATCCGCTGTTCATGGGCGGCGCCACCGCGTTCATGACCGCCAAGCTCGCGTTCCTGTCCGCGTCCTTCGCCAAGTTCGGCGACCATGTGTTGTTGTACACTTTGCAGGATTCCTCGTATCAGATGCTGTATAATCCGATCCCGCCGGAACGCCGGGGCCGCGCGCGCGCGTTCGTGGAAGGCTATGTAAAGCCGGTTTCCATGGGGTTGGCGGGCGTGCTGCTCATCGTGTCCGTGCAGTTTCTTGCCCCGATCTCCACGGCGTTGCGCGGGGATCCCGAATTCCTCACCTGTCTCATCAGTTTTGTGTTTGCGGCCGTGTGGATATATGCCTCTCTGCGCGCCAATGCGGACTATGTCAAGGCTCTCACCGACAACCTCACCTCGCCAAGCGCATCCCTGCGCGCCGAATCCCTCAAGCATCTGTCCAAACTCGGCGATCAGCGGAACCTGGATGTGCTGCGCGGCGTGCTCAAAAGCGACAACGAGGACATGATCCAGTTCGCGCTGGAGATGATTGCGGACATCAAGGCGCGGGACGCGATCAGCGATGTGCGGCCCCTGCTACGGCATAAGAGCAATGGCATCCAGGCCGCGACAGTGGACACCCTGGCCGCGCTCAAGGACAAGGATTCCCTGACCCAGTTCATCGCCC
>JAGUYV010000290.1 GCA_020061125.1 bacterium
CGCGGACCTCATCGCCGCGGAACATGTGGTGGGCTGGTTCCAGGGCCGCATGGAGTTCGGGCCTCGCGCGCTCGGCGCGCGCAGCATCATCGGCGACGCGCGCTCCCCGCGCATGCAGTCCGTGATGAACCTCAAAATCAAATACCGCGAGTCTTTCCGCCCGTTCGCGCCCAGCGTGCTGGCCGCGCACGCCCCGGACTGGTTCGACTTTCAGGGGGAAAGCCCTTACATGCTGATTGTGGCCGGCGTGCGGCGGGACCGGCTCAAGGCCCTGCCCGAGCAAGACGCCGCGCGCAGCGGCCTGGACAAGCTCAAGGCCGTGCGATCCGAAATTCCTGCCGTCACGCATGTGGACAATTCCGCGCGCCTTCAGACCGTGGCGCGCGAAGACAATCCTTTGTACCACGACCTCATCGAGGCCTTCCGGCTCAAAACCGGCTGCCCGGTGATCATCAACACCAGCTTCAATGTGCGCGGAGAGCCAATCGTGTGCGCCCCGGAACACGCCTATACCTGTTTCATGCGTACGGAGATGGATTATCTGCTTATCGGCAACTTTCTGCTGGACAAAACAAAACAGCCGCCGTTCCGCGACAGCGGGGACTGGCGGCGGGAGTTCGAGCTGGATTGAGCGCACAACCTGAAAAAGACTCTCGGCGCGAGATGCGCGGATTCGGGCTGATCATGGCCGGGGGCCTGACCGCGGTGGGCCTGTTCCTCCGCTGGCGCGGGCACGCGCCCCAGGCGTGGCCTTACATTTTGGCCACCGCAGGCGTTTTCCTGGCCCTGGCCCTGGCGTTCCCCCCCGCCCTGCGCATCGTGCACAAACCCTGGATGCTGCTCGGCGCGGCCCTGGCATGGATCAACACGCGTATCATCCTCTGCGCCGTTTTCCTGGTCCTGTTCACGCCCATCGGGCTTTTCA
The DNA here is from genome assembly GCA_020061125.1 of bacterium. Taxonomy (GTDB): domain Bacteria; phylum UBP15; class UBA6099; order UBA6099; family DSWB01; genus DSWB01. The sequence continues at coordinate 926 of JAGUYV010000290.1, forward strand.
TGCGCCTGTTCAGAATAGATCTTTTGAACGCGGACTGGCGCCGCCGCGCGGATTCCTACTGGACCCCGCCCCGGAACATCGAATCCAAAAAACAACGATACGAGCGCATGTCGTGAGCCTTCGGCGGAACCGCGCTTTTTCGTTCATGCAATTTGGGGTCTGTAATCCGCCCGCGCAACCCGTTGCCACGCGCGCGCCCGACGCTATAATGTTTGAAATGCGAAAGCGGACAGGCCTTCACAACGCGGGATGGAGCCTACTGCTGCGCGCGCTGGCGCTCTACGCCGTGTGCATGGCCTGCGCGCCTCTGCGCGCCGCGGCCGCGGGCGGCACCCTGCATATCTTCATGTCCGAACTGGCCCTGGAGCAGGTGCGCGACCCCGAACTCAAACAGCTCCTCGAAAAGCACAGGGACATCGTTCTGTGGGCCTCGTGGTACCCGGACAGCGGGTATGCGGGCGGCAACACATACGGCGAATATTCGCACTGGACCCCGTTCCTGGACGGTTACCTCGATTACATCCGCGACACTGCCGGCCAGAACCACCAGGACTACGGATTTCTGGTGGCGCACCTTCTGGGCGCGGCCGCTCACAGCATCCAGGACCAGGCCTTCGACCATATCCTTCTCTTGAAGACGCAGGAAATGGACGGCCACGGCCAGGAGCTGCTCGATTTCGGGCTGGACCTGGTGGGCATGGCGGACCATAAACGCAACCTTTTAAAACTATCGGCACTTGTGGAACGCAACCCCACGAAATACACGCCCGTGGCGCACCTGCTGCGCGTGTACGACGCCCTGAACGCGGGCTTCGAGCGGCTCGACCGGCAGATTCCAAAAGGCCAGCGCCTGCTGGCCATGGCCATGGGCGGCGAGAAGATCGTGCATGCAATGCGCCACCAGGACATCCGTGAGCAAAGCCCGTGGGCCGCGGCCAATTACTACCAGGCGCCGGGCGGCGTGCTGCACAACGCGCGCATCACCGCAGCGTACTGGGAATCCCTTTGGAAACGGCTCAAGGGCGACCGCGCCGGGTTCTTCGTGTTCGATGTGTTCCCATACAACGGCGGCGCCGTGCTGTCGCTGAACAACAACACCGTGGATGCGGACATCACCGTATTCTTCAGCCGCAGATACGACAACGCCACCATCACCCCGGACTCGTTCACGGTGCGCGACGCGGCCGGGAACGCCGTGCCCGGCAACTTCAACTGGGGCTACAACAGCAACATGGCCCGCTTCCGCCCGGCCTCACCCTGGCCCGCGGCGCAGGCCTTCACGGTCACGCTCACGGACGCCATCCGCGACATTCACGGAAACAAACTCCCTCCCTATTCATTCGTCGTCACCACTCCACATCAAAGCGCACGGTAAGCGCGCGGCGCGGTATTGTTTTGCACGAGCTGCGCTTTTTGCGCTATTTCCGTTGGCGAAAACAGCGCGAACCGGGATATAATGACAGGAACGCCATGAATGCCGGAGGCGGCCGATGGACAGCAGCGCCCGCGAGAGCCTGCGCGGGCTGAAAACATTTTTTGCGAGCCGTGCACCGTTTGCGCGGCGCGGGCCTGGCGCGCGCGTTGCGCGCGGCGCGTTCATTGACTGC
>JAGUYV010000268.1 GCA_020061125.1 bacterium
ACCGCGTTGGCCGCCGCGTAACCGCGCAGCCATTCGCGCAGGTCCGGTTCGTGGAACTTGATTTCGCCGTTGGTTTTCAGCGCGGGCAGGCCCTGGGAGTGAACGAGCGCGGCCAGACCCGGCGCGTCCACGCCCAGCATGTCCATGACCTGCGTGACATCCAGAAGCAGTTTGCCCAAACCCCGGCTCCAGCGGCGCGCGAGCGCCGCCGCGCGGCGGCGCATGGCACGGTTTGATTGATGATTCAGGAACAGATCATAGCAGCAAGCGGGGAATTTGACAAAACAAACTGTAAATCAAAGCGCCGGGCGGCGCCTCTGGAATGCGGGGATGCCGGAGCTTGCGCGCAGACGCATCCGCGGGGGACTGTTTGCGGTGCCGGAACAAGCGCCTCAAAGAGGCGGAAAAGCCGGGGTGCGACACGCCCCGGACGCCGGATTACAGGAGTTTGTTGAGTTCCGCGGCCAGGTTTTCGGCCGAGGTCACGCCCACCACGCGGTTCACTTCCTGTCCGCCCTTGAAGAAAATGAGGGTGGGGATGCCGCGGATGCCCAGGGAAGTGGCAAGGGCCTGTGCGTTGTCCGTGTTGATTTTGTAGACCGCGGCTTTGCCAGCGAAGTCCTTGGCGAGCTGTTCGATGACGGGGGCCACGATCTTGCAGGGTCCGCACCAGTCCGCAAAGAAGTCCACGAGCACGGGCTGCTGTGCATTTTTGACTTTGCTGTCGAAATCTTCGGCGGCGATTACGAGTTCGCTCATTGGCGGGTTCCTCCGTATGTGATGCCGGGGAAAGATGTGCTGCCGCGTGTTTCTCCGGCGTATCGAGCCTTAACAGGTTCTGTTCCATTATAGTTCCCGGCGGCGCGGGGCAACAACCGGGGCCTGAAAAAACGGGTGATCAATCGGATCCGTCCGGGGCCGGGGCGCCGGGCATGACCATGAGTTCGCCGCGAATCTCGGCAAAGCCCGGGCTGTTGCGGATGTCGTGGAAGACATTGTGCAGCTTGTGGCCGCGCAGAACGCGGATGTCGGCGCGGCGCAGCATGCGGTTGATGTCCGCGGCGCGCACCACGGGGTTGATCAGGGTGAGCACGGTTTTGAGCAGAGTCTGGTTCGGGGCCAGGCCGAAGGCGTTGAGCCGCTGCAGGTCCAGGTGGATGTTGGATTTCTGCACATGGAAGCGGCCGCCAAGGCGGAAGGGGTCGTGGATGTCGAGCAGAGCGCCGGCCAGGCCGCCGAGAGTGCGTTCGAGCAGAATGCCCTCTTCGGAGATGGAGACCTTGATGCCGCGCAGCAGGGGTCCGCGGGCCGCGAAGAACCGTTCGAGGTCGTCCTCGCGCAGGGTCACGGTCCAGGTGACCGAATCCACGGCGCGCAGCACGGGGTTGTCGCGGAAGAATGTCTGCCAGGGGGCCACGCTCACATTTTCGGCCAGAATGTCGAACCGGTCCAGGCGCAGGCCCGGGGCGGTGTTCAGCCCGTGCAGGATGACCTCGAGCCGCTGGATGCGGCCGCGCAGAAACCCCCATCGCGTTCCGTGGATGGTGAGCGAGATGTCCTCGAGGGTTTCGGATTTCTCGCGCAGCCGGTTCTCGATTTCGCGCTCGATGGGCGCGAACGGCGGAAGCCGCAGGAAATAGCTCAAGATCACATAAAGGTAAATGCGCACGGCGGTGCCCCCGAGCATGTATTATAGCCGGGTCCGCGTCGCGCGGCAGGGGTTTGTTATGGAATCCGCGGATGTGCCCGGGTGCGGGGCGCGCGGTTATGCGGTTTCGTCCCGGTGCTGCAGGCTGGTATATTCGCGCTGGCGCAGTTCCAGATCCAGGGTTTCAACGAGATTTTCGACCTCGAACGGCTTGGTCACGAAGCGCCGCGCGCCGGACAGGAACGATGTGAGCTTGCTGGTGGTGTCGGTGCGGGCGGATACCACGATGACAAGGCTACGGGGCAGGGTTTTGTTGAAGGCGCGGCAGATTTCGGCGCCGTCCATGTCGGGCAGCATGAGATCCAGAAGCACGGCTTCGGGCGCATACGCTTCGTGATGGTCAAGCGCTTCCTGTCCGGTGTAAGCGGGAAGAGGGAAATATCCGGCGTCTTGCAGGGCGTCGCATATCACGGTATTCAAATCGGCGTCGTCCTCGATTACGAGGACCGTCTTGGGCTTTTCGTCGGTTTGTCTCATCATGGCACACATGAACCTTTGTTTGTCTGCAAATACAAGGCCACATACAGCGCAACACCGGTATTCCTCGGCCGGTTTCCAAAAACGCGAATTGAGACATGCCGCGGATCTTGTGGGATTATTCACATTGCGGGATGCGTTATCGGGAGGCGGCGTTATCGCACGCCGAAGTGGCTGGATATGATTGCTTCGAAAAGGGACTGGGGCAGGAATTTGCGCGCCAGGGGCACGATGCGCTGTTCGCCCGAAGCGGCGATGTAGCGCAGACGCGGGTTTTTGCAATTCACCACTTTTTCAATCACGCGCGCCACGAACTCGGGTCCCAGGCCCGTGCGCTCGGCCTTTTCCATGGCCTCCATGGAGCGCGCGCACAGTTCCTTGTATGCGGGGTTGGCCTGCGACTGCGCGGTCATCAGGCGGTTTTCCGTGAATTTGGTCTTGAAATCGCCCGGCTCGATGAGGACCACGCGCACGCCGAACGGGGCGGCCTCCATGCGCAGCGCCTCGGTTACGCCCTCGATGGCGAACTTGCTTGAGCAGTACAGGGCGTGAAAGGGCGCGGACACCAGCCCGCCCATGGAGCTGATGTTGACGATCAGCCCCTGCCCGCGCTGGCGCATGTGGGGCAGCGCGGCGCGGCACACGCGCAGCACGCCGAAGAAATTCGTGTCGAACTGCCGCTGGGCCTCCTCGATGCTGGTGTCCTCCACGGACCCGGCGATGCCGTAGCCCGCGCAGTTCACCGCCGCGTCCAGCCGCCCCTCGCGCGCTATGATACCGGCCACGCACGCGTTCACGGACTCGTCGCTCGTCACATCCATGCGCACGATTTCGAACGGCGCGCTCTCAAGGTTGTCGCGCCTGATGCTGCCGTAAACCCGGTGCCCTTTCGAATGGAGAAGACAGGCTGTTGCGTTTCCGATGCCGGACGACGCGCCTGTCACAAGAATCACTTTGCCGCTTCTGGCCATGGCGCAATCAGTATAGCACAACGGGCGGCGCGCCGGAACCCGGGCGGCGGCTTCTTTGAACAGGGATGTTCGCCGATAGGGAATGCGGAGATATTTTTGCAGGATGGGCAGGATACGCAGGATAAAAACAGGATGGGGGCGCGATAAAAGCAGGATGCAACAAAATGGGCGCAGGATAAAACGAAAGGATAAAGGCGTTTAGAAGAGAAGATGAGTATGGAATGCTTCAGCCCGCTATGACTTGTCGTTTCATATCGCCGGTGATGCGGGCGCGACCGCCGAACCGCGCCGTAATTTGCAGCGCACGGCGGCGGCCATGATATTTGCCGATCCGCACCGCTGGAGCCGTAGGGCGGGGTCACCGCACCCCGCCGCTCCCAATGAACGCGCTGCGATACCCCACTGTCCGGGCGCGAGCATCCAATATGTCTTGCGTTGCAAGCCTAAAACAACTCCATTTGCGGAGGCGGATCGGGTTTCCTGGTTCTGGGGCGGCGGTCCACGGTGACGCGCTCGACCAGCGGCTCGGGGATGTGGGCCAGGAACGGGGACGGTTCGCAGTCCGCGCGCTCGCCGTACAGGAATCGTGTCCGCGCGTGGGACAGGCACAGGCGGTCGCGCGCGCGGGTCATGGCCACATGGAACAGGCGGCGTTCTTCCTCGATTTCGTCCGGCGCCGGTTCGCCGCCGCGCGCGTACGGCGCAAGATGCGCTTCGGCGCCGATCACGAACACGGCAGAAAATTCGAGGCCCTTGGACGCGTGCATGCTCATGAGGGCCACGGCGTCCGCGCGCGGGTCGTAGGTGTCGGCGTCGCTTACCAGAGACACTTCTTCGAGAAATCTCGCGCGGGATTCGGCCGGGGTTTTTTCCCTGTCGAATTGCACGGCGAAATTCAGCAGTTCCATGATCGGCTCGGGGCGGCCGCCCTCGGCGCTGTAATAGTTTTCGAGCGCGGTCACATCGAGCACATGCTGGAGCGCGTGGGTGGCGGGTTTTTCGCGGATGTCCTTTTTCAGCCCGAGAATAAGGTGCGCGAAGGCCTTGAGGGCGCGGGTCTGGGCGGTCTTGAGGCCCTGGATTTCGTCCGCGCGCGCCGCAGCGTCGAGCAGGGTGATGTCCTGGCTTGCGGCGAACGCGGCCACGGCTGCGG
>JAGUYV010000356.1 GCA_020061125.1 bacterium
CCGATCAGCAGCCAGTAATTGTTGTCGAAGATGTGGTTGTGGAACACGCACTCGATGAGGTAGCCGATAAGAAACGCCTGGAAACCCACGCTCAAAATGTGCAGGAACCGGCTGGTGTTGCGCCGCCGCACCCGCTCAAGCGCCGCGAAGGTGAACACGAAGATCGCCAGGTAAGCGAGCAGCATGAAAACGCCGCCCCCGGTCCAGATGTCCAGAAACACATTATGCGGTTGCAGCGCCTTCTGGGAAAAAGCTCCCTTGTTCATGAAAATCTGTGGAAGATATTCGTAATAAACGGATTTGAAATTGCCAAGTCCGATTCCCCAAAGCCAGTGCTCCCGCAGAATCGCGGCCGTCATGGTTATCAAAATGATGCGCAGAAACATGGAACTGTCGCCCAGCATGTATCGCTGCATCAGGTACGGATTGGCAGCAATGTAGATTCCCAGGGCGGCTGCGATCAATGTGAACAGCGCCGCTCCTCGCACAAGCACCGCGCGTTTGTTCTCCGTGTCCTGAATCGCCCGGAACATGATGTACAGCAGCCCAAGCACGAATCCAATCTGCGCCGAACGCAGCTCACTGACGCCGATGGCCACTATGCCAAGCGCCAGTGCCGCGAAAAGAACCGGCTTCCATCGCGTGCGGTATCCCATGAGCACGAACGCCAGCACTGGCATGGACGCAAACAGCAGATCCTTTCCGAACTCGAAAGGCATGTGATAAAACCCGCGCGGTTTGGGCGCTGCGATGCTCTGATCCATGTCGTTGAGCAGGGCGCCGGGCAAAAGATAGGTTGCCGGAAAGAACGACAGTCCCATGGCCTGCAGCACGCCAAGCCCCGCATTCGCCAGCAGAACCAGAACAAGAACTTTAAAAAACACGCGGAGATCTTTTTCATTTCCAAGAAACTGGTACACGAGAAAAGTGAACGCCAGGCTGCCCGTGTAATTGCGCAGATACACGAGCGTGATGCCCGGTTCCCGCGCAACGCGCAGAGACAGCGCCCCGAGCAGCAGAAACGCAGCCATGGGAAACAGGATTTGTTTCAGAAACGGCAGGCTCACGGAGTACTGCCGCCCGCCCGCCATGTTCAGTCCCAGCACCCCGAGACCCAGCAGAACATAAAACTGGAACACGGAAAAAATCCCGAAAAACATATAGTAGCCAATAAGGGAATAGCCTATAAAAGACAGAATGATGAGGTGGAAAGGTTTTTCCACGGCTCTGGCGGTGAACCAGACCGCGGGAGGCACAAAGGCGATGGCGAGCGCGGCGGCAACCATGGGGTTCATGCGGCGAACACGCCGCGCAGGGCCTCCAATTCCTCGATGTACCAGGGGACCAACTCTGTGGCCGCGTCTTTTCCCGCGCCTTGAAGCATGAATTTGCGCACAAACGACTTGAGCAGAGCCTGGGTATAAAGAATGCGCGCCGCACCCGCGTTTTGACCGAGAATCTGCCCGGCGGATTCGCCGAGGGCGTTTGCGGCAACAGGGTCGCGGACCCAGGCCGCTCCATAAGCCCCGGACCACAGCGAGCGCGCGAGCCACATCAGATCGAACAGGGGATTTTTTTCCGCGCCGTAATGCTCGAAATCAAGCACCCGGCACTCGCCGCCGTCAAAGCTCACATTGGACACCGTGAAGTCCCCATGCTGCCGCGCCAGGGGCAGACGGGTTCCCTGCAAAGCTTCGGCTTCATGGAAAATTTTCTCGACCAGCGGATCCGCGGCAACTCCGGCCATGCGCGCCGCGCGCCCGAACACATCCAGCGGCTGAATGAACCACGACACGATCGTGCCGCCGGTGATTTCGGCTTCCCCGCAATTCGCGAATGCGCCGAATGAGCGCGTCCACTGCCGCGCCATGTCGAATCGGCGCGCGCAATCCCTGCTTGTGGCCGCGCCCGGTTTTGCGCTTGCACGGTGCAGGCGGCCGTGCAGCGCGGATTGCACGGACACGGTTTCCGGGCCTATGGGGCCGAAGTACAGGGGAGCGGGCACCGTGCGCAGAAAAGCCGCCCCGAGCCTGGATTCCGCGTGCATGGCCGACAGGGTGTCGTGTTCTTTTTTGAGTTTGGGAGCGGCGTGCGCGAAACGGGGGATCTTGGCCACGGCGAACGGACGGCTGCTCTTGCCGTGGAACGCCAGCAGGAAAACCTTGCTCTCGCGCTCCTTGGCGGGCAGGCCCGCGCCGCTGCTGGCGGTTTTCACGATGCTGATGCGTCCCGGCCGATCTCCGCCGAAGTCCTTGCGCCAGTTATCAATAAGCCATTGTTCGAAAAAACTCGTCACGGGTTCAACGCCAATCCCTTTCTGTGTTGCCTTGCGTCATTCTTTTTCCGAGGCTCCGGGCATCTTGCGGATGTCCATCATGATGAACAGATACGCGACGGCGAAGAAAGCCACGGCGGATGTCAGCAGCGTGCTTTTCACCGTCTGGGGATAAAATTTCCTCTTGGGCGCGAATCCTTTGTCCAGAACCGAGAGCGAGTAGTCCATGCGTTTCTCTACCACGCGCAGTTTCTCGTATTCCCCGCGGATCATTTCATAGACCTTGAGGAGGATTTCTCTGTCTCTGTAGAGGCGGCCGTATTCCATCTTGATGCCCGGGAAGGCCTTAATGCTTGCGTCGTAGTTGCCGAGCACCGTGAGAATGCTGTCGAGCGAGCCTTGCTTGCCCTTGTAATGCTTGAGCATCTGCTGACCGATTTCCTGCTGGGCGTCCTCGACCTCGGCGCGGAGGGCCACGATGGTGGGGTGAGTGTCGTCCAGGGCCTGGGATTTCTGCGCGAGTTCGAGTTTCTTTTCAGAGAGCTTCTGGCGCAGATAGGTGATGGCGGGGTCCGAGGCCATGGCGTCGTTGACCTGCACGGCGGCGCGCGCCCAGTCGTAAACACGGTTCCCGGCGTCGTTTTCCGTTTCCAGGGTGGCCATGTCTATGAGCAGTTGTTCTTTCTGCATGTTGAGCGCGGAGTAGCGTTTGACGAGTTCCGTGTCCGCCTCGGGGTTGAGCAGTTCGGGATTCTTTTCCTCGTAGATGCGGATGATGTCTTCGAGTTCGGTGAGCTTGGCTTCGACGCTGTGAATTTCCTTTTCCAGAAACTCGCGCTGGCTGCGGTTTATGCCCTGCCGCTCTGTGTTGGTGAACGCGATAAGCTCCTCGGCGTATGCATTGACCACATCCGCGGACAGTTCGGGGGTGGGGCCGAGAAAAGAGATGTAAATGACCTTGTTCTCGATGGTGACGGAGAGAAAACGGGATTCGTCGCCCATGATCTTGCCCATGGGTTCGTTCTTGAACCGCGGGATTTTTTTGTAGGCGGAGCTGATGCCGGGACGGGAAAACACCTTGCTTCGGACCCGGTTGCTTTCCAGCACGGCTTTGAAATTCAGATCCGCGCCCTGCATCATGGTGTCGGTCATGAACGCGCCCAGGGACTGCACATTGAACATGCCGCCGATGGTGGGGCGCGCGGAAAACAGCAGGGATGTCGAGGATTTGTACCGCTTGGGCACCATGGTGTAGAAAACCAGGAACGCGCATACCGCGGCGATGAGCGTGACTGCGGCTATGGGCGCCCGGCGCTTCCACACGATGTCCCGGATGTTCGATAGCGTTATTTTGTCCATTGGCGTGTGCGCTCCGTGGTTAGTCGTTGATGACCCGCAGGAATGAAACCGTGGGAATCACGCTGTTGAGAATGTCCACATAATCCCGGAACTTGAACGAAGAGTCTTTGGGGACGATGATGATGTCGCCGGGCAGGATTTCGCCTCCATCGGGCTTGGCGCCGCTCTTGATCCAGTCCTTGACATCCACCAGTTCCTTGGCTTTGTTGTCCTGGTTCGTGTGCAGCACGGTCACGATGGAGAGCTTGGCGGTTTCTTTATAGCCGCCGGCCTGGGCGATGTATTCGAGGATGGTCGCGTCGCGCCCGTATTTAATCATGGCCGGAGTGTTGACTTCGCCCAGCACATACACATATTCCACGCCCTTGGGAACATAGACCACATCGCCGTTGCGCAGAACCGTATCCCCGGCGGGATTGTTGAGAACCTCGAGATAGTTGATGCGGATTTTTTCGGAGCCGCGCAGCAGGGTGATGTTGGCCAGGTCCGCGTTGGCCAGACGGTCCCGGAACCGCGCCAGGAGCTGGATGAGCGTGATGCCGTCGGCCAGGGGCACGATGGTCTGCAACTCCTGCTGGTAGCCGGAAGCCACATCCTGCTTTTCGCCGATGAGGTTGTCGAACACGATCTTGACCGTGCTCTGGAAATCCTCGCCCTGGAGCACGATGAGGGCGTCGCGGTTGTGAAGGGGCATGGCGCGCGCGGCGTCTGTTTCGAGGTTCGCGTCCAGGGATTGCACCTCGCCGGGCGCGGCGCGGCGCTGCAGCACGCAGCGCGCAGGCTCCGCGCTCCAGTGCAGGCCGCGCGCGAACCGCACCAGATCGGACAGCGTCTCTCCTGGCAGGATTTCATAAATGGCCGGCATGTTCACACCGCCGCTCACCGTGGCGATGCTCTCCAGAATGGGAACCTGAACCACATCCCCGTTGCGCATCAACAGATTCGCGTCCATGTCGTAGTCCACGAAAAACCGGTACAGGTCAATGTGCTCCACGGCGTCCATGGTCATGGCGGAATTTTTAGCCGCGGCGCCGCGGCGCATCACGCTGATGCGGCGCAGCGAGGTGTCCGGCAGGTAGCCCGCTCTGGCGATCACATCCACC
>JAGUYV010000469.1 GCA_020061125.1 bacterium
CCAGGCAGTCCAGCGCCCCGTCTCCGCCGTCCGAGATGGGCGCCTGATCCACGCTCACGCCCGGAATGCTCTTCTTGAGCGCGCGCGCAATGATGCGGCCCGCCTCCACCGAGGTCAGACTGCCCTTGAACGGGTTGCACGCCACAAGGATGTTCATAAGCCTCACGCCTGCCGGGTACCGAATGTCAACCGCAGTATGTGCTGCACGGTCTGGTACATGATCGCGAAGTCCAGCAGGGGATGATAGTTGTGAATGTAGAGCAGGTCGTATTTGAGCTTCATGTCCGCGTCCGAGTCGTACAGGCCGTTGACCTGCGCCAGGCCGGTCATGCCCGGCAGCACCTGCTTGCGCTCCCTGTACGCTGGGTTGCGGGCCTCGAACTCCTGCACGAAATCCAGGCGCTCGGGGCGCGGCCCCACCAGGCTCATCTGCCCGAGGATGACATTGAAAAGCTGGGGCAGTTCGTCAATTTTTGTCTGGCGTAGGATTTTGCCCACGGGCGTGACGCGCGGGTCCGAGCGCGCGGCCAGCACAGGCCCGGTGTGCTTTTCCGCATCCGCCACCATGGTGCGCAGCTTGACGATGCGGAACAGGCAGCCATTTTTGCCGACCCGCTCCTGGGTGTAGAAGGCCGGGCCGCGCGAGGTGAGCTTCACGGCCAGCGCGCCCAGCGCAAGCACGGGCAGGGCCGGTATCAGCAGAAGCGCGGACAGGGCCAGATCCATAAGCCGCTTGAGCAGCAGCATGCGCCGCAGGATGGGTTTTTTGGACATGAAAATCAGCGGCACATCTCCCAGCACCGTGTGGTGCAGCGCGCCCGCCACGATGTCGCACGCCTCGGGCACCATGTACACGGACACTCCCGGGTGCTTGAGGATAATATCGAAGCCCAGGGCGCGCGTGCCGCGCATGCTGTCCGTGATGATCACGCAGTCCGCGCCCTGGGCTTTAATGGCTTGGTGCAGGGCGTCGGCGTCGCACTGGGGCAGGGACGCGGCGTGCGCGAACCGTTTGCGCGGGTCCGCGGCGATGAACTGCTCCAGGCTTGCAATCCTTTCCTGGTTGCCGTAAAGAATCACGCGCCGCACGGGCAGTCCGCGCAGAAACCGGTCCTGCGCGAAAATGCGGAACACGGAAAACGCCAGAAGCAGGCACAGGTAGGACAGGATGAAAACCGTGCGGGGAAACGCGAAGTCGCGGCTGATGAAGGTAAGCGCGATGATGCCTATGGTGCCGAAGGATACGGAAGTAAACACCTTGAAAAAGATGCTTAATGCGTCGTCGTCCTCGTTGTTGTCGTACAGGCCCTGCACATAAAACAGCACGATGTAAACCAGGGTGATGTATTCCCAGGTGTTGTAGTACGCCCGGATGTTGCGCTCGGGCACGAACCCGAGAAAGCGGATGGAAAAGGTCGCCAGAATACAGCCGTTGACGAGCAGTGCGTCAATCAGCGCAAGAGCCAGCGGATGTCTCCAGAGTTTCAATCGTGCAGCCTCATTCCAATGCGGTGCAGCGCGCAAACGCAAAACAACGGCGCGCGCCGCGCCAGGGCCGTATCCGCCCCTGCTTGAAAAACGATTTCAATTATAAGGGTTTCCGGATCTCATTGCAAAAACGCGCGCGCGAATTCTAAATAAACAGGCGGGCGCACGAGCCGCTATAATGACACTAAAGACAGTGGCGAGAGGTGATGCGGCCCATGCAGTACGACGAACCCCTGTTCCGGCCTCCGAGCGAGGCCCATTCCCTGATCCTCCAGGCCACGCTTGGCTGCTCCAACAACACCTGCCTGTTCTGCGGCATGTACAAGATGAAAAAATTCAAGGTGCGGCCGTTCGAGGCGTTCAAAAAAGATGTTCTCGAATGCGCGCAATACATGCCCGGCGCGCGGCGCATCTTTTTGGCCGATGGCGACGCCCTGGTCATGAGCATGTCCCATTTCACAAAAGTCTTGCGTCTGCTCTATGCAAAATTTCCGAATTTGGAACGCGTGACCTGCTACGCCAATCCCATCAATCTGCTCAACAAAAGCATGGGCGAGCTGCGCCAGCTCCGCGAGGAAGGGCTGGACATCCTCTACCTGGGCATGGAGTCGGGCAACGACGAGGTGCTAAAAAGAATCGCCAAAGGCTCAACACGAGCGGAAATTCTCGAAGCGGGCCGCAAGGCGCTGGACGCCGGGTTCCCCCTGTCCGTCACGGTCATCCTCGGGCTTGGCGGCAGGAAATTGTCCGAGGCGCACATCCGCGACACCGCGTCCCTGTGCTCGGAGTTGAACCCCACATATTTGAGCGCGCTCACGCTCATGCTCGGCCCGCTCGAGGGCTATTTCGCCAAAACCCAGGGGCCGGATTTCGATTTTCTGGACAAGCTGGACATGCTGCGCGAGGTGCGCGGACTGGTGAGCGCGCTCGAAACAAGCGGCACGGTGTTCCGCACCAACCATGCGTCCAATTATCTTCCGCTCAAAGGCGTGTTGAGCCGGGACCGCGCGCAACTGCTGTCCGCCATTGACGCGGCCCTCGCCGACCCGGACAGGTATCTCAAGCCGGAATTCCTGCGCGCGTTGTGAGGGCGGACGCGGCCGCCTCGCAAACCTCGTTCGAGTTGATGATCCCCCTTCGGGCTGATACCATATTAAAAACCGGCGCGAACAGATTTTCGCGTCCCTTTGCGGTTCAATCTCATTTTTAAGGAGCAGTCCCCATGTACATCGTCACCGGGGCCGCGGGTTTCATCGGCAGTGAAATCGTCAAGGCGCTCAACGACAGGGGCGTCACCGACATCCTGGCTGTGGACGACCTGTCCAACGGCCAGAAAATCTTCAACCTCAACGATTGCCGGTTCTCGGACTACATGGACATGGACGATCTTCTGGACGCCATGGAGGGCAACGCCTTCGGCAAGGTTACGGCCATCCTGCACCAGGGCGCATGCTCGGACACCATGGAATACGACGGCCGTTACATGATGGATGTGAATTTTTCCTATTCCAAACAGGTGCTGAACTACGCGGCCGCGAACAGGATTCCACTCGTGTACGCGTCCAGCGCGTCAACCTACGGCAACAACACCACATTCGTCGAGGATCCCGAAAACGAAAAACCCATCAATGTGTACGCCTTTTCCAAATATGCGTTTGACATGCATGTGCGCAGCCGCATGAAGTATCTGGAATCCACAGTCGTGGGCCTGCGCTATTTCAATGTGTACGGGGTTCGCGAAACCTTCAAGGGCCGCATGGCGTCCATGGTGTATCAGCTTTACAAGCAGTTGCGCAACACGGGCGTGGCCAAATTGTTTGAGGGCACGGACGGGTATCCGGACGGAGGCCAGGAGCGCGACTTCGTGTTCGTGGGGGATGTGGCCAAAGTGAATCTGTTCTTCGCCCAGGGACCGGCGCGCCAGGGCATTTTCAACACGGGCACGGGAGCGGCGCGCTCCTTCAACGACATCGCAAGCACCCTCATCAAACTTATGGGCAAAGGCCGCATCGAGTACATTCCGTTCAACGCCACGCTCAAGGGCAAGTACCAGAGTTTCACGCAGGCGGATGTGTCGGCGCTGCGCGCAGCGGGTTACTCCGCGCCCTTCGCCACCCTGGAGCAGGGCATCGAGGAATGTTACGAGCAATGGGAAGCGCGTGCGGGCGCGCTGCCCGAAGACTAGGGCGCGGCGCCCTGCATCAGCCCACGACCGACGCGCGCGCCACGGCGTAGCGTAGCGAGCGCACAAGCTGGTACCCGTCTATGAATCCCTTGACAAGATAATCCTGCGCGCCCTGCTGCACGGCCTGCACCGCGGTTTTTTCATCGTCGTTGCCCGTGAGCACCACGATGGGCGTGTCCCCGGCCTTGTCCCGCAGACGGTAAAAGGTTTCGATGCCGTGGCTGTCGGGTAGCCACAGGTCGGACAAAACAATGTCCGCATCCTCGCGGTCCAGAGCCTCGAAGGCCTGTGTCAGCCGCAGGCAATGCGTAATCAGAAACCCCTCGCCGCCGAATTCAAGCAGCATTTCCGAAATCAGATCCGCATCTCCTGCATTGTCCTCAATCAGCAATAACTTGATGTTCCGTTCGCTCATGGGCGCCTCCCCCTGGCAGTTTCGCCGTGTGAAACCAGAATGTTTCGATGCTCTGGAACACGCGCGCATATTCGTCGAAATCCATAGGTTTTGTGATGTAGCAGTTTGCATTGTTTCTGTACGACTTGCAGATGTCCGAGTGGTTTTCCGAAGCCGAGAACACGATGACCGGAATGTGGCGGAAGCGGTCGTCGCCCTTGATTGCGGTCAGCACTTCCATGCCGCTGACGCCGGGAAGGTTCAAGTCCAGGATGATGAGACGGGGCAGGCCGTCGCGCGCGGCGCGTTCGAGGCGCCGGAGCGCATCCTCGCCGTCGCGCGCCACATGCAGCGCGCCCGCGTTGCTGCTGGACTCGAAGTATTCCAGGGCCAGATCCACATCACCGGGGTTGTCCTCCACCAGAAGAACCCACATGCCGTCGCGCGCGCCGTGCGTCATGACCCTGCCTCCCTGTCTGGAATGGTGAAGAAGAATGTTGACCCCTGGCCCTGGCCGGATTCGACCCAGATGCGGCCGTGGTGGTGTTCCACGGCTTTTTTGCATACGGACAGACCGATGCCCGTTCCCTGAAATTCGTCCCTGGTGTGAAGCCGCTGGAAGATTTTGAAGATGCGCTCGTGGTGCTCGGGCGGAATGCCGATGCCGTTGTCGCTCACCGAGAACACCCATTCGCCGTGGCCGCGTTCCGCGCTCACATGGACATGCGGCGCGGGATCCGTGCAGTATTTCAGGCCGTTGGCCACAAGGTTCTGCAACAACTGGCCCAGCAGCGCCGGGGCCGCCTGCACTTCGGGTAGGTCCGAATATGTGATCCGCGCGTTTTTCTCGCTCACGGTCGCGCTCAAGTCGCCGGCAATGCGCTCGATCAGCGCGGTGCAGTCCACGGTTTCGAAATCGCCGTTCACACGGCCCACGCGCGAATAATCCAGAAGCGCGGAGATGAGTTTCTGCATGCGCATGGCGCCGTCCACGGCGTAGCCGATGAACTTGTCCGCCTTTTCGTCGAGCTGGCCCTTGTAGCGCCGCTCCAGGAGCTGCATATAGCTGACCACCATGCGCAGAGGCTCCTTGAGGTCATGCGAGGCCACATAAGCGAATTCTTCCAGCTCTCTGTTGGATCGTTCCAAATCGTCCATGGCCTGGCGCAACTGCTCGCGCGCTTTGTTCCGTTCCGTGATGTCGCGGATGATGCCGACCGCGCCCCAGCCGCGGGGCAGCCTGCGCGCGGCCAGAGACATCTCGATGGGGAACCGGTCTCCGTTTTTGTTGATTGCGGCCAGCTCCAGGGTTTTCCCAACCGCGGCGCCCTCGCCGGTCTTCTGGAACGAAGCGAACGCCTTGCCGTGCGCCTCGTGAAATTCGGCAGGCGCCAGAAGCCGGTGCAGATTTTGTCCGGTTGCTTCTTCCTGCGAATATCCGAACATGCGCGCGGCCGCGGGATTCCAGAACGAGATGTCTCCCTCTTCGTCAATCATGACGATGGCGTCCTGCGTGGTGTCCGTGATTGTCCGCAAGCGCCCTTCGCTCAATCGCAGGGCGTCGTCCGCCAGTTTCTGCTCCGTGATGTTGTTGTGGGAAATGACCGCGAGCGGGGAATCCGAACCCTGAAGCGGGCGCACGATCATTCTGAACCAGCGGAGTTCGTCCGGGCTGTGGCAGGGGTATTCGAGCCGGAATTCATCGAGCTTGCCATCCAGAACAAGGCGGATGCCGTGCGCGGCGTCGTGCGCCAGGGCGTCGCCCTGGCGCGCCGCGGCTTCGCACACCTGAAAGTAGTTCCAGTCCTTGTAATCTCCGCGCCCGCCGTTTTCCCCGGAGAACCGGTCCCACGCCGCGTTGGTGTAGCGGATTGAACCCCGGCCGTCGAGGATGCAGATGTTGCTGGAAAGCGAATCAAGAATGGACGACACGAACCGCTCCTGGTGCGCGATGCGCCGCTCCATGGCCTTGCGTTCGGTGATGTCCACGGTAATGCCGAGCAGGCCGCCCACGCTGCCGTCGGGATTGTTGAAGGTGGCTTTGTGGAAGATGACATCGCGCGGCCCGGTGCGGGGATTGTTCATCTGCCCCTCATAGGCATGGCGGCCCGGTTCACGCAGGAGTTTGGTGTCGGCTTCATGGTACACTTCAGCCAGTTGCCGAGGCCAGAGGTCGAACACGGTTTTGCCCGCAAGCTGTTCGCGGGGCGTGCCCGCATGTTCCTCGAACGCCTTGTTGCAGCCCAGATACCGGCCTTTTTCGTCTTTGTAGAACACGGGCGCGGGGATGGTGTCGAGCAGCGTGTTCAGAAACATGTTTCTGGCTTCGAGTTCCATCTCCGCGTATTTCAGATTCGTAATATCAAAACCGGTGACCAGCGCCTGTCTGGCCCCTGTCTGGTCCCGGTACGCTTTCAAGAAAATCTTGTGAATACGGCCCCGCGCGTCCGCGCACTCGCGGGTCATTTCTTGACCGTTTGCCGCGTCGTCGAACAATTTCTGGATTGGGCAATCCGGGCACGGCGCCGCACGGCCCCAGAGGATGTCGTGGCATTTCCTGTTTGCATGCGCGCCGAAATGTTTCGTGAATACACTGTTGGCGTAGCGCACGGTGAGGGACTGATCAATGGAACAGATGAACGCGTTCGTGGTTTCGAGCAGTGTGTTGAATTTTCTGCGTTCGGCCTCCAGCGCCTGCTGCGCCTTTTGCGCATCCTCGATGTTGCGGAACACGCCCTGGATGATGTCGCGGCCGTTGATGCGGGTTCCCGAAACCGAAATCTGCACCGGAATCTCGCGTCCGGACGCGTGCGCCACCACTGCCTGCCTGCGGCCTGTAATGCCTCCCGAGGCGTGCTGCTCGAACATCTCGCGGTAGAAGTCGCGCCTGTTTGCAGGATGCAGATCCATCTGGGACATGCCCAGCAGCTCGCTTCTGGGCCGGCCCATGAGGTCCTCGGCCGCGCGATTCACGCGCACTATGATTCCCGTGGCGGCGTCAGCCCAGAAAATCGCGTCCAGCGCATTCTCGAACGCCAGCCGGAATTCCTGGTCCGTGTCCGCATGCGCGCAGTCCGGCGCCGGAAGCAGCGACGCCGCGGCCGCGGCGCTGCCGTTGCCTTCAGGCGCGCCGGATTCCCCGCGGGCCTGGCCATTACCACAATCCTTGCGCTCTGAATCGGTCCCCATTGCAGCTCCTCTTAGTAATTTGTCATTTTCCATGTCAAGAATCGTGCCATGCGCGGCATCGGCGCATGCGACTGCCAACCGAAATTTCAAATCCTGCGCATTCACAGATGTTTTGTTAAATCGGCAACAAGGATTTTGCGGTAACCAATGCAAATCACAGTAGCATTCGAGTCACAATGTAGCAGCCGGACTCCTGCAAACTTGTGCTTTCACGACACTATGATGCGAAACGACATCTGCAAGCACGGAATATTTTTGCTTACAGGTGGACTTTGCGTAGCCAATGAGGTACAATCAAAACACTGGACCCGGCTCTGGCGTATTGAAATTGCTGCATTGTCGCACTTGTGCTTCACTCGGCTTGCCGGCATTTCTGCAAAAATTGCAGCTTTTGTTGGGGGGGGCGCAAAAGTGGCTGCGGCTGCGGGGGCTGGCACTGATTTTGATTACACATTCTTCAAAAACAAAAGCGGCTCGGACCGCGGCTTGAGGACACTCGCATCAATCACCCAAAGCCGCTTCCCGGTCCCGGCGCAATCCCGGCCGGATTCATTCATAGAGCAGAAACCACGGTGAAAAGGAGAGTTCCGGGGATGAACAATTCCATACTGCTGGTTGACGATGAAGATCTGGTGAGGCGGAGCATCAAGGCGTTTCTTGCGGCCGAGGATTATACCGTGGAGGAAGCCTCGAGCGGCGAGGACGCGCTGCGTTTGCTCAATGACAAATATTTCGATCTCCTTCTGATTGATTTGCGCATGCCCGGCCTCACAGGCATCGAGGTGCTCGAGCGCCTGCGCATCATGCACAAAAAAACCGAGGTCATTCTCATGACCGGGTACGGCACCATAGACACGGCCGTGGAGGCCATTCGGGCCGGGGCGTTCGATTTCCTGTCCAAACCCATAGATTTCGACCGGCTGCTGGTGACCGTGCGCAACGCCATGGAGAAAACCGAGTTGCGCCATCGCGTGGACGCCCTGGCCACCCAGGTGCAGAAGGAACTGAACCTGGACAACATCGTAGGCTCGAACATCATGATGCTGAAAATCTTCGACACCATCCGCCGCGTGAGCGACAGCGATGTGAATGTGCTCGTCACCGGCGAGAGCGGCACGGGCAAGGAACTGCTGGCCCGCGCCCTGCATGTGAACAGCCGCCGCAAGCAGGGGCCGTTCGTGCCGGTCAACTGCGTGGCCCTGTCGGAAAACCTGCTGGAGTCCGAACTGTTCGGGCATGAGAAGGGCGCGTTCACCGGAGCGGCGCAGCGCAAGCGCGGGTATTTCGAGGCCGCGGCCGGAGGCACGATTTTCCTGGATGAAATCGGCGACCTGTCCATGCCGCTTCAGGCCAAGCTGCTGCGCACCCTGCAGGAGCGCACCATCCAGCGCGTGGGCAGCACCGAACTCATCGAGGTGGATGTGCGCATCGTCAGCGCCACGAACAAGAACCTGCAGGACCTCGTGTCGCAGGGCGCGTTCCGCGAGGATCTGTTCTACCGCCTCAATGTGCTGTCCCTGGAAATGCCGCCCCTGCGCCAGCGCAAAGACGACCTGCCCCGCCTGGCCCGGCATTTTCTCGAAAAATACGCGGCCCAGCAGTCCCGTCCCTCGCCCGCGCTCGACCCGGAAGCCGAGGAAACCATTATGGCCTACAACTGGCCCGGAAACATCCGTGAGCTGGAGAATGTGATCCAGCGCGCCGTGGCCCTGTGCCAGGGACAAAGCATTGGCCGCGAGCATCTGCCCGGCCATCTCGCCAGCGCCGCACAAAACGGAGCGCGCACGGTGTCGTTTACGGGCGTGTCCTCATTCAAGGAAGCCAAGGCCCAGGTGATTGACGAGTTCGAGAAAAATTTCCTGTGCGAAGCCCTCAAGCAGCACCAGGGCAATGTGACCCGGGCCGCGGACGCCGTTGGCCTTGGCCGCACCGTCATGCAACGAATGCTCAAGAATCACAGCATCGAATCCCGCGATTTCAAGTAAACCGTTCGCAATCCATCAAATTCCCCAACAATTAAAAACCGCGCGCGTGACATTTGCCAAAAGGCAATGTCGCGCGGCGCGCGTTTTTGCGCCTTGGCCGTTGGCGGAATTCTTGGACAGTGTAGCGCGGCGGCTGCGGCGCAGGGCGGATGCGAAAAATTCCTTTTCGAAAATTATCTCCCTTGCCAAAAGGATTTTTACATGCCGATCCCGCACTGCACCGTGAATGGCAAGCCAATTGATTATACAGGGGCAGGCCGCGAAAAGCAGAACGGCCAAAGAGGAGGCCCGCAATGTCTGTTGAAGCCAAACATCTCGAACCTGCGTTGACACTCGCCGGCAGACCGGAATACGCCGCCGTGACCGGGCTGGCCAGCTTCGTGGTCGAGGACGGAGGCATGAAAGCCTACGCCATCACCACGCCCCCGGCCAACGGCATGCTCACATTTTCGGAACGGGACATGCTGTCGCTCATGCGCGAATTCGGCATCACGCACGGCATCATAAAGGAATTCATGAACTTCATCCCCGTGGGGCGCAAGGCCAAGACCCTGGTGGCCGTGGGCACGCCGCCCGAGCCGGGGCGCGACGCGGTCCTGCGCGTTCTCCAGCAGGAGCCGCCGGATGATGAACATGGCCGGGACGGCAGCCGCAACCACCGCCAGGTGCAGCATTTCATCAAGGTGAACGCCGGTGAAATTATTGCCGAAAAGACACCGGCCACGCCCGGCGTTCCGGGCATGACCGTGACCGGCGAACCCGTGCCCGCGGCGCCGGGCCGCGACATTCTGGTTCTGCCCGGCCGCAACACCATGCTGTCAGAAGACGGCGCCACGGTCATGGCCGTGGAAACCGGCGTGCTCCAGGCGCATGGCGACCACATTGATGTCGCGCAGCTTCTGGAGATTCATGGCGATGTGGACTATTCGGTGGGAAACATAGACTTCCAGGGTTGCGTTCGCGTGACCGGCGATGTGCTGCCCGGATTCAAAATCGCGGCGTCGGACTCCATCGAGGTCCTCGGGTTCGTGGAACGCGCCACACTGGAGGCGGGCGGCGACATCGTGCTGCACAGCGGGTACTGCGGAGACGCCAACTGCTACATCAAAACCTGCGGCAGCCTCACCGCGCGCTCTCTGGAGAACGCGGACGCCAAGGCGCTGCGCGATCTGCGGATCGGCAAGTACCTGGTCAACAGCAGCGTGGTTGCGGGCGGCGACATCACGGTTCTGGACCGGCGCAAGGGGCGCATCGCGGGCGGTCACATCGTGGCCGGCGGCAATGTGAATTCCCGCAACATCGGCTCACCCTCCAGCGCAAGCACCATCATAGACATCGGCAACTCCGTGGAACTGGGCACGGACAAAAGCATGCACTTCAACACCATGCGCTATTACGAGAACCGCCTGGAAAAAATCAACACCGCCATCGCCCTGCTGCGCAAGCGGCACATAAGCGCGCCCCTCAACGACAGGGAGCTTGAGGCGCTGCACGCTCTCGAAAACAAGGCGCGCCTGTGCCGCGAGCACATCCGCAACCTGTACCGCACGGGCATGGCGTTCCAGCTCAAGAAAAAGCAGGTGAACCGGTCCGCGGTTCATGTGCCCGGCACCGGCTATGCGGGCGTGCAGATTCAGGCGGCCCAGGATTATTTCGAATTCAAGGACGATCTCGAAAATGTCGTGGTGAACCGGATGGCCGGAGTTCTGGCCGCGCGCGCCGCGGAAAACTGAAGGCAAGTCCCCAAACTCCTCTTTTCATATTCACCGGAGCGCTTTTGAGCGCTCCTTTTTTTGTGACAGCAATAGCGGGATTCAATTAACGAGATGGGCGGGGTTTGCAGGATGGGGAATGGGCTATCCTGCCCGGCATGCCAGGCTTATGTTGCGTGTTTTTGCTGGAGAGTGCGTTGAGCTGCTGCGGCCTTGATTCGCCCAACAGTTACAGCGAATAGATTTCCTCGCCCAGGATGCGGATCCAGTTGCCGCGCAGGGCTTCCTCGGCCTTGTCGTTGTCCTCGGTGCGGAAGATGAGCACGGCTTCGCTGCTGGAGCGGCGCAGGTAGGGGTAGAAATATTTGACATTGATGCCTGCCTGGGCCAGGGGTTTGAGCACGGCGTTCAGCCCGCCCGGGTGGTCCGGGGTTTCCACGGCGATGACATCGCGCAGCTTCACATGATAGCCTGCGGTCTTGAGCACGGCCTCGGCCTTGTCCGGGTTGTCGGTGATGAGGCGCACGATGGCCATGTCGCTGGCGTCGGCCAGGGTGAGGCCGCCGATGTTGATGCCCTCGCGGCCCAGCAGTTCGCTGACCTTGGACATTTCACCGGGTTTGTGTTCGAGCAGCACGGACAATTGTTTCACGGACATGGGAGAAGCGCCCCCTTTAATTGGTCGTTGTGGTCAGCGGCCCGCGGCGGCCCTGGCTTTGGGCGCGGGCTTTTTCGCGGTTTTCTTTTTGGCGGCCCGGCCCTTGCCGAGTTCGGCCGCGGCCCAGTCGTATCCCGACTGCACGGCCTGCTGGTTGATGTCTATGACTTTTTTGTTTTTCTTCGCGAAGATGTCCGCGATGGCGGCCTGCATGGTGTCCATGGTCACCACGCCGGACATGGCGATGAACGCGCCCAGCAGCATCATGTTGGCGTTGCGCAGGCTGCCGGATTTTTCCGCCAGTTCGCTGGCGGGCATGTAGAGCGAGGTCACATCGCTGCGTTTGAGCTTGCCGTTGACCAGGCTGGAGTTGATGAGATAGCTTCCGCCCGGCCGGCCAAAGTTGGTGAACCGCACCAGGGACGGGTTGTTGAGAATCACGATGTTGTCGGGCGAGGAGGCGATGGGGGATGCGATGTCCTCGTCCGAAACCACCACGGTGCAGTTGGCGGTGCCGCCTCGCACTTCGGCGCCGTAGGCTGGCATGTAGGTCACATGCAGGTCTTCCTGCATGGCCGCATAAGCCAGGCAGTAGCCCATGCTCAATACGCCCTGGCCGCCAGCGCCTGCGAACAGTGTCTTAATCAGCATCTTCGCCGCCCTCCTCATCTTTCCTGGCCGTCACATCTTTGTACACTCCGGGCACGAAGGTCTTGCTCATTACATTCTCGATCCATTCCCACGACTGCACGGGGTTCATTTTCCAGTTCGTGGGGCAGGCGGAAAGGATCTCCACGAGCGAGAAGCCCAGGCCCTGTTCCTGGATGTCGAAGGCCTTGGCTATGGCTTTCTTGGTTTTTTTGATGCCCGCGGGGCTGTTGAGCTTGGTGCGTTCCAGATAGGCCACGCCGTCGAGTCCGCTCAAAAGCTCGCACACGCGTACGGGGTGCCCCTCGAATTCGGCGCGGCGGCCGAACGGGGATGTTGTGGTTTTCTGCCCGAGCATGGTTGTGGGCGCCATCTGGCCGCCGGTCATGCCGTACACCGCGTTGTTCACGAAGATGACCGTGATTTTTTCGCCGCGGTTTGCGGAGTGAACGAGTTCGGCGGTGCCGATGGCGGCCAGGTCGCCGTCGCCCTGGTAAGAAAACACCGTGGCGTTGGGCAGCACGCGCTTGATGCCGGTCGCCGTGGCGCAGGCGCGGCCGTGCGCGGCTTCGACCATGTCCACATCAAAATAAAAATACGCCAGCACCGCGCACCCGGCCGGGGGCACGCCGATGGTTTTTTCCGCCAGGCCTTTTTCTTGAAGCACTTCGGCCACCAGGCGGTGGATGACGCTGTGGCCGCAGCCCGGGCAGTAGTGCATCACGGCCTTTTTCATGGTGGAAGGCCGCGCGGCCGGGAACTCGCGTTTCTTTGCTGCGGCCTTGGGTGCGGGCGCCTTTTTGGCGGGCGCCGCTTTCGCGCTTGTGGTTGCTTTAGCCATGGTCACATCGTTTTCGCAGGATTGTTGTATATGCGGCGGATCACGCCGGCCAGCTCGACCGGTGTGGGCACCACGCCGCCGGGGCGGCCGAAGAAGTGAACCGGCGCGCGGCCTTCCACGGCCAGGCGCACATCGTCCACCATCTGCCCCATATTCATTTCAAAGGAAAGGAACGCCTGCACGCCGCGGTCCGCGGTCTCGCGGATGACCTGCGAGGGGTAGGGCCACAGAGTGATGGGGCGGATGAGGCCCACCTTGAGTCCCTTGTCGCGGCAGCGCTTGACCGCGCTGCGCGCGATGCGCGCGGCCGTGCCGAACGCCACCACCACGAAGTCCGCGTCGTCCACGGACACCAGCTCGGCGCGCGGCTCCTTGCGCTCGATTTTCTGCAGCTTGCGGTACAGGCGCCAGTTGTGCTCTTCCATCTCGTGCGGGGGAAGGATGAGGGAGCGGAAGAAGCGGCTCGGGCGGCCCTTTGCGCCGCGCAGCGCCCAGGGCTTGGGCGGCAGCTTGGCCACGAGCCGCATGGGCTGGTCCTCGCGGAAAATCACCGGCTCCATCATCTGGCCCATCATGCCGTCGCCCACCACCAGCACGGGGTTGCGGTACTTGTCGGCCAGGTCGAAGGCCTCGTAGGTGAGGTCGGCCATTTCCTGAACCGTGGCCGGAGCGAGCACGATGGTGCGGTAGTCGCCGTGCCCGCCGCCGCGCGTGGCCTGGTAGTAGTCGGACTGGCTCGGGGCGATGTTGCCCAGGCCCGGGCCGCCGCGCATGATGTTCACCACCACCGCGGGCAGCTCCATGCCGGCCATGAACGAGATGCCTTCCTGCTTGAGGCTGATTCCGGGCGAGGACGAACTGGTCATGCACCGCGCGCCGGTCACGCTCGCGCCCAGCAGCATGTTGATGGCGCTCAATTCGCTCTCGCTCTGGATGAACACCGGGTTTTCCTCGGGGTGTTCGGCGCGCAGCTCGCCCATGCGGCGGGACATGTACTCGGGCAGCTCGTTCTGCGGGGTGATGGGATAGCCCGCATAGAACCGGCATCCGGCGCGGATGGCGGCTTCGCCCACGGCTTCTGTGCCGCGCAGCAGTTGCTTTCTGGGTTTGTCTTTAGATTTCGTCATCGTCTACCAACTGGATAGCCATGTCCGGGCACACAAGCATGCACATGCCGCAGCCGGTGCAGCGCACGGTCTTGCATTTCTCGGCCGGGAAATAGCCCTTTTCGTTGAGCTTTTTGGCGGTCTGCAGACCGCCCTTGGGACAAACATGGACGCACAGGCCGCAGCCCTTGCACCACTCTTTGTCAATGATCACTTTCACCATAAGTCCGCTCCGTGACGGGGCGCCCGGCCCCGTGTTCAGGCACAGCATCGTATTTTAGTGTTCCATCCGCGTTTTTTCAACAAAACTGCGCCGCGCGAATGAAACATGGATCATTATAAGAAGAATGCGGGGGCGTCCACACCACCCGCGCCGGGCGGCCGTTTCGCGAAACGGGAAGGTGCGGCGCTATAGCACGCGCCGCGCGCCGGGAAGCGCGCGAAGAACCACCGCCAGCACGCTGCACACAGGAACCGCCAGCGCAAACAGCAGAGCGAATTTCATCAGCGGATGCCACCCCAGGGGCCGCAGCGCCAGGCCCAGAAACACCAGCACGGGCGCATGCACGATATATATGGCGTAAGCGTTTTGCGAAAGGAACCGCATCACCTGGCCGCCGCCTCCGATCCTTTTTCTGAACAGCCCCGTGAGCCATGCGATCATGCTCACGCACATCACCGGCTCCCACGCGGCATAGGCTAACGCTTGCCAGTACGGCCCGCCCAGAAACAGGTCTTCCCTGCCGTCGAGCGCGCCGCCCGCAATCAGAACAACCGGCATGAGCGCCACCAGGAACGCGGCCGCATAGCCCCAGCGCTTCGACGCGCTTTCGGGATATTTTGCGAACCACTGTCCCCGCCACGCAATAAGCCCGGCGGCGAAGCAGCCGATGTACAGCGGGAAGTAGGCGATTTGCAGATTCAACCCGCGCGGGGATTCTCCGACCGGCATCCACAGCCGCACCGCGAACGCGATCAGCCCGCATCCGATGATGAACGCCGCCGTTGCCGCCCCGCCCGGAACCGCGGGCGCACGGTCCGATGCGGCTCCGCGTCCCCTGCCAAAGGCGCGCACGGCCAGATACGCCATTGTGAAAATCAGCAGCGCCAGCAGAAACCACAGCGGCCCCGTGCCGTACTGCGCCCGGAGGCGCGCATAATCGTTGAGGTAATCGAGCAGAAAACCGCCGAACCCGCCCTCGTATCCCCGGAACCTCGACGCCAGGGTCCACAACAGGAGCGGGTGCACAAGAATGTCGAACGCCACGATGGGAACGCCCAGCCGGATCAGCCGGTCGCGCAGGAACGCGCCCGCGCCTTTGCGGTCAACCGACGCCACTGTGAAATACGCGGAAATCATAAAGAAGAACGACATGAAGTACGCCTGGTTCACGCCGCAGAAAATGCCGGACACCACCACTGTGAGCGTGTCCTGCCGCCCCTCGATGTAATACCAGCCGCCCGTGCCCGAGTAGGTGATGATGGCGTGGTGCGCCACCACAAGGAGCGTGAGGAACACGCGCAGGCTGTCAATGAAAACCGTGCGCCCGCCGGGCGCGGTTTTGGCTCTTTTCCGCATCATGCAGGTATTATACATCGTGTTGAGAAAAGTAAAGCCTTACGCGCCGTCCGGCGCTGTGTTATGATCGGCCCAATGCTAATACTCGGAGGCCGCTTCCAGTGCAATTTCCATTGGATGACAGGGCGCAAGCGATTTCTGACGCATTTCATGCCATGTACTATCACAAGCCGCTGGACCGCGCGGACGGCCGGGCCTGGGAAAACACCCGCTGGCTCGGCATGAAAGTTCACAAGAATCCATTGGATTTGTGGAACTATCAGGAAATCCTCGTCGAGACCCAGCCCCAGGTGATCATCGAGACGGGCGTATGCGATGGGGGCAGCATTCTTTATCTGGCAACCATAGGCAGCCTTATCGGCATCCGGACGGTTATCGGCATAGATATTGAGATTCGAGAATCCACCGCGCCCCTGAAAAGACTCAACAATGTTGCGCTTATAGAGGGAAGCTCCACGGATCCGGGAGTTCTTGAGCGTGTGCGTGAAATTGTCGCGGGCAGACCCGCGACTGTGATTCTGGACTCGGACCACGCCCGCGATCATGTCCTGAACGAGTTGCGTCTGTATGGCGAATTCGTGCCGGTTGGCGGCTATATGATTGTGGAGGACTCGAATGTCAACGGCCATCCAGTGCTGCCGGATCACGGTCCCGGACCGTTCGATGCGGTTCACGATTTTCTTTCGGAAAATGATCACTTTGAAATTGATGCGTTCCGGTGCGGCAAGTTCCACATGACCTTCAATCCTGACGGATATCTGAAGCGGGTCAAATGATCTTATGGAGGATAAAAAGCCGCCGGGCTGAAAATCTCCCGGCGGCCGTTTTGGCGTTATTTGAGCGGCTTACTTTCTGGTTCTTCCCCACACGGCGTAAAGCGGGTCGGACTGCCACACTTTGCCGATATAGCGGTCGTTGGGATCCCAGGCGCGGGGCCAGTTGCGCTCGCTCCAGGTGTGCAGGCGCTCGAACCGGCCCGAATCCAGGAAATAGTCCAGCACCAGGCCCGGGCGCTCGAACTCGTGCAGCTCGGTCCAGATGCGCACGGCCTTGGCCGGGAACCAGCGATTGGAGAATGTGACGATGAACGCCCCGCCGGGCCGCAGCACGCGCGCCGCTTCACGGAACACCTCATGCGGCTGCGTGAGGTATTCCACGGACATGTTGCAGACCACTGCGTCGAAGCGGTTGTCGTCGAACGGCAGCTCGGGCCGCTCGTTGAGGTCGTGCGTCACATGCGCCGAGAGCTTGCGGTTGGCGCGCAGTTCCTGCTCGTTCATGCCCAGGCCCACGAGTTCCTTGAGATACAGCTCTTCGGGGATGTGGGTGTGCGAGCCGCTCATGAGGTCGAGCACCTGCGTATGCGGATGCAGGAGGCCGGAGAGCAGATGCGCGAGGTTGTCCTGCGCCTGCTTGTCAATGTGCGCGGTGATGCGCGGTTCTTTGTAGAAAACCTGGTCCTGGGACTCGTCCGCGCGGCGGAACGGGTCGTCGGAGTAGAAATCCGTGGGCGCGCCATGCCAGCGGGCCTGGAATCCGGGGCCGCTGGTGAGCAGGTCTCCGTGGAGCTTGCTTTCGCCTCCCGGTTCGCGATGCTTTTCGGCAACCTTTAATACATGCGCCTTGATGTTCAGATGCCTGTCCGCGAGCGGGTGGTTGAAGTCCGCGGTGATGCCGCCGGTGCTGATCTCGCCCACGCGGAACGGGGTGAGGTCCTGGGGCATGGCGCCTGTAGTGCGCGCAAGAAGACCCGCGGGATAGATGCGGCCCCTGCGCGGTTCCAGGGCGCGGCCCTGCACCTCGCGCCGCTCGAACCCACCTGGCGGCGCCTGTATGACCTTGCGGTCCTGCAGCGCGGGCACGGCTTCTCCGGGCGCATAGTCGAAGTTGAGCATGTCGCCCTCGCCTTTGCCGTACAGCGCTTCTCCCATGTAGCGCGGAAATGTATCCCGCCAAATGTTCACACGGTGGCCGTAAAGCAGCTCCGTGTGCTCGGCCTCATCGCTCTCCCAGTGCATTTCAAAGAGGATGCTGGCCACTTTTCCGTCGTCAATTTTCAACATGAATCATTCCTCCCGTGTGCGAAGTTTTGAAAGCCGGAGCCGAAAAGGGGGAGGGCTTTGCGCCGCGGACGCGGCGGCGTCTCACGGTTTCCACTTGATGGAGCAGCCCATGGAGTGCTTGAAAGCCTGCGGGGGCTGCTTGCCGGCCAGAAGATGGTCAAGGGCCTCGGCCATGTCATTGTGCGTGGCCGCTTCGCCAAGCTGCAGGGCATCGTCAATCCGGCCCTGATAAACCAGCCTGCGGGACTGGTCGAACAGGAACGGATCGGGCGTGCACACAGCGCCGTAGTCGCGCGCCGCGGTCTGGTCCGGGTCGTGCAGATACGGGAAGTTGAGGCCCTGGGACTGCGCGAACGCGATCATGTTCTCGAAACTGTCGTCGGGATAATTTTTTGCGTCGTTGGAATTTATGCCCACGATGCGCAGGCCCCTGTCCAGATAATGCGCCTGCAATTTGATGAGGGTCTGGATTTTCTGTTTCACATACGGGCAGTGGTTGCACATGAAGACCACGAGCAGATAAGGATAAGCGCTGAAATCCGCCAGCGCGTAAGTGCGGCCGTCAATGCCCATAAGTTTGAAATCCGGTGCAGGTCCGCCGGTTTTGATTTTCTTTTCGGATTGCATAAGAGCCATGATTGCACCTCACGCGGCATTCGTAAAATTCATTAAACATAGAACAGGCGCTTTGCCGCGGGGGTTCCAATCGTCGAGGAATCTCTGGCGCCGCAAACCCATGATAAAAACATTTGAAAATGGAGCGGACACGCGGTATGTTTTGAGCGACATAACGAATCCGCGCCCGCACATGGCGCTGACCATAATAGAGCCTTGCACGCATTGCCGCGCTGACTGTCCGGACTCGATGCAAGGAAAAACACAGAGTATCCAGGGAGGAGATTTATGAGAAGGGTGAGCATGTACCTGCAAATGGCGGCTCTGCTGTGCGCGGCGCTGACAACCCCGTGCTTTGCGCAGAGCGCTCCCGAGGAAGAAGCCATTGACCTCGGGGAAATCACCATCACGGCAACCAAGAAACCCGAAAAAGTGGAAAATGTCAGCGAATCCGTGGAAGTCATCACCAAGGATCAGATTGCCGCCATGCCCGTGACCAATGTTGACGAGTTGATTGGCATGTTTGCGGGCGCGGTTTCGACGCGTGACGACGGCAACAGCGACGCCAGGGGCGGGCTGATGCTGCGCGGCCAGGACACCGGCTCGGGCCGCGTGCTGGTGCTCGTGGACGGCATGATTCTCAACAACGGCGATTCCGGCACTGCGAATTTCAACACCGTGGACATTGACAATGTCGAGCGCATCGAAGTGATCCGCGGCGCGTCGTCGGTCATGCACGGCACCAACGGCATGGGCGGCATCGTGAACATCATCACCAAGGCCCCGGACACCGGCGAGTGGAAGGCCAAGACCAACCTGAAAGCCGGCGGAAGGAACACTTACACGCAAAAACTATTCCTCGAAGGCGGCCTGTCGCGCAATCTGGCCCTGTCCTTTTCCGCGTCAAACAAACGCTCGGGTTCTTTTAACAGCGAATTCCCCGAAGACCGCGACGCCGGAAATCAGGACCCGGAAAACACCACCATCGAGGAGCGCCGCTATTTCGTGAAAGCCGAGCAGTTCCTGGGAAGCGCCGACACCTCGCTGACTTATTCCGTGGGCGTCTACGATGACGAGCGCCACCGCGGCGAAGCGTTCAATCTCACGAACAATCCCAACGGCTCCATGTGGAGTTTCGACACCCAGAGATATCAGATTGATTTCAGCAACCCCGGAGAGCGCTTCTCGGCGCGCGCATCCCTGGGCTACAACCTCGAAAAATACGAAAGCCTTTCCGAAAGACTGCGCAACAACCGATACACGCACTGGATCGTCAGCTCCGACAGGCTCAACTACGGTCTGGACGGAAGCATGGCCTGGACCGGCGACCGGCACGATGTAACCGTGGGCGCGGGCTACTCCGTGGCCTCGCAGGACGCCAAGGACGACTATCAGTGGAACAACGACACGGATGTGCGCACTGATCCCACATTCGACGCTTTCAACAAGGGCGATCTCGAAACCCTGTTCGCCTATGTCCACGACACGGTCGCGCTCACGGACGCCGCGGACCTTCAGATGGGCCTGCGCTTCGACGACGCCAAGGTCAAGGACGCGTCCTACAATCTGTCCGGCTCCACCACGGTTGTGGCCCTCAATGGAAAAGGCTGGGACCATGTCAGCCCCAAGCTGGGCCTGATTCTGCACACGGGGCAGAACTCCCGCGTGCGCGTGCAATACAACCACGCGTTTCACGCGCCGAATCTGGAAAGCATGACGCTCAACATGCAGAGGGGCGGCTCTTTCTGGAACTCGAACCCGGACCTCAAGCCCGAAAAATCCGACTCCTACGAAATCGGGTTCGAGCACAACGGCAAAGGCTGGAAACACAGCATCAGCGCTTATTACAGCAAGGCCAAGGACTATATTGACATCATGGACTGCACCACGGCCATGGGCTGCAACATAGGCGATCGCAAGTACATGAATGTGGGCCAGGTGGATTTCAAGGGCCTGGAATTCGAGATGTCCCGGAAAGTGAATCCCAACACGCTCGTGTATTTCAACGCTTCCTACACCGATACCGAAGTCAAGGATTATCCGTCCGACACGACCCTGGTGGGCAAGCGCCTGGCCTCGGTCCCGGAATTCACCGGCAATCTGGGCTGCACCTACGGCCGCCCGAACGACGAGAGCCTGGGCCTGAACCTGCGCTACACGGGCCTGGCCTACGACGACAACGCGAACACCGTGCCCCAGAAGGCTTACTACACCGCGGATGTCAGAGCCTCCAAATGGGTCTCCAAAACCGACGCCGTGGAACTGCAGATCAACAACATTTTCAAACCTATCCGCCTGGCCGGCAGCAGCAGCGACTACCGCCTGCCCGGCGTGGTCTTGACTCTCGGCTACACAAGGCTGTACTGAAGGAGCACCGACCGGAACTGTTTCATTGTCTGCTTCCAGAGGAACCGGATGTGCGGTATAATGGAACCACACCATCCGGAAACTCTGACCGTAATGCGGTTAGTGTTTTTCTCATCGGGGGGAACGGGTTGCGCTGCCCGTTCCCCTTTTTCTTCGAACCCGCCTGAATCTGTGCATGAAAGGAAAATCTTATCATGAAATTATCCAAAAGATTGTTCTCTCCTGTGGCGGCGCTGCTGCTCATCGGCGTCATGGCCGGGCTGGGCCGCGCCGCGTACATCGGCCACAAGGACCCGGACATGCCCGTGTTTCTGTCGGTTTATCCGGACGCCAAAGGCACGGCCATTGACGACTGCGCCACCTGCCACCGCACGGGAGAAGCTCCTGTTCCGGGCGATCCCCTGGGCCGCACGGCGCAGGTCAATTCCTGCGATTTTTGCCATGCGGCCATGAAAATGAACAACGGCAAGCCGCTGAACACGCTCAATCCCTTCGGCCGCGAGTTCATGCGCCACGGACGCAGCGCCGCGGCGCTCAAAGGCATGGCCGCCCTGGACTCGGACGGCGACGGCGTGTCCAACGCCGACGAAATCGCCGCGCGCACCCTGCCCGGAGACCCGGACAGCGTCCCCTCCATGCCTCTGGCGCCCTCGGTCACGCTGACTCTGGACCAGATGATCAAATCTCTTGCCGTGATTGATGTCCCGCTGTTCATGAATGTGTCGAAATCTCCGGACGGAGACCGTTATGATGACCTGCGCGGTTTCCTGCTCATTGATGTGCTCAAGGCCGCGGGCATGAGCGAATCCGCCACGAGCGTGGATGTGATCAGCGTTGACGGGTACGCGAAAACATTCACCATCGAGCAACTGCGCGTCATGTATCCGCAGTCCGCGCCTGTGTTCGGACTCGGGGAAAAGGAACTGGGCGAATGCTGGATCGTGAAATACTTCGCCAAGGGACTGGTCGAGGGCGCGCCCCTGCCTCCGGCGGGCGTGATGCTCACATACGAAATGAACGGCGAACCTTATGACAGCGCCATCATGGTTCCCGAGACCGGCAAACTGCGCGGCTCAGGGCCGCTGCGCGTCACAGGCCCGCAAATGATTCAGCCCGGCCCTCCGGACCTGTCCTCAAAAGCGCCCGAATCCTGCAACGATGTGGTTCCAAGAGTGTATCAGTACCACAGAGACGGGTACGAAAAAAATTCCGATTACTGCGTCAAGGCCGTGGTGGCCCTGCGCGTGAATCCCATGCCCAAAGGCATGCGCGCCCCGCACTGGCAGCCGGACGCCATGAAGCACATCTCCGGGCGCAGCCTCATCGTGTACGGCGCGCTGGACAAAAAGAACTGACGCGCGGGCTTCACTCCTCCAAACGCTGTTCCCCGGGGACCGCGGGCCTCAAGGCCCGCGGTCTTTTGACTTGAAACCGCCGCGCCGTTAAGATTATTCTCTGATTACGGCCACCGCGCGCAATTCCGCGGCCGGACTTCCCGAACGGAAAGGATCCCCGTCATGGACTGGAGCAAAATCGCCAATCAGCATCTTCTCGAAATATCTCCCTATGTGCCCGGAAAACCCGTGGAGGAAGTGCAGCGCGAGCTGGGCCTGGATACGGTGCACAAGCTCGCGTCCAACGAGAACATCCTGGGGCCTTCGCCCAAAGCGGTCGAGGCCATCCGGAACGCGGCCGCGCAGGTGAATTTCTACCCCGACGGGAGCTGCTACTACCTCGTGGACGCTTTGGCGAAAACGCACGGGGTCGAGCCGTCGCAGATCGTGATCGGCAACGGCACGGACGAAGTCATCCGCCTGCTGTGCAACGCGCTCCTGGGGCCGGACGGAAATGTGGTGTACGCGCACCCCTCGTTCGTGATGTACAAGATTTCCTCCATGGTCATGGACGCGCAGCGCATCGAGGTTCCGCTCAAGGACACCTACACGCACGACCTCGACGCCCTGGCCGCGGCGGTCACGGACAAAACGCGCATGGTCTTTGTCTGCAACCCCAACAACCCCACCGGCACCATTGTGAAAAAGGCGGCTGTGGACGCCTTCCTGGACAAACTGCCCCAGGGCGTGCTGGCCGTGTTCGACGAAGCGTATTTCGAATATGTCGAGGATCCGGAATATCCGGACTCGCTGGATTATTTCAAGGCGGGCCGCGCCGTGGTGTGCCTGCGCACCTTCAGCAAGGTGTACGGCCTTGCCGGGCTGCGCGTGGGATACGGCATCATGGATTCGAGCCTTGCGGGCGTGCTGCACCGCGTGCGCAATCCGTTCAATGTGAACGCCCTGGCCCAGGCCGCTGCCGTGGCCGCGCTCGGCGACGCCGATCATCTGGCCGCCGCGCGCAAGTTCAACTCGGACGGCAAAAATTATCTGCATGCGGAATTCGACCGGATGGGCCTGTCCTACGCCGCGTCCGAGGCCAACTTCGTGCTTGTGGACATCAAACGCGACGCCCAGGCAGTGTTCGAAACCCTGCTGAAAAAGGGCGTGATCGTGCGGCCCGGTAAGTTCCTGGGATTCCCCACGCATCTGCGCGTATCCATCGGAGACCAGGCCGGCAATCAGGCGTTCATCAAGGCGCTTGAGGAAATTCTCGGTTCCTGATAATTCAATTATTCTTGACAGCGCGTGTCAGCGGTCGAGCGCTTGCATGAGTATGCGGGAATTTTCTTCCGCCTGAATGCGGCGCGGGTCCGAAGGGGGCAGGGCGTCCCGGATGCGCGCGAGGTTGAGTTTAAGCAATTCGATTTCCGGCGGCGACAGGCGGCGCTTGTCGAAGAGCGTGTTGGCCAGGGCAAGGCGCGCGTCAAGGTAATGCGGGTCCAGCTTTATGGCTTTCATCAGGTTCATGGCCGCCAGATGATACTGTTTGTTTTCATGATGCACAAGCCCGAGATTGTAATATGTGTATTTGACCTTGGGGTCGAGCCTGATGGCGTTCTGGTACGCGTGGATCGCCAGTTCGCTGCGGCCCAGATCCGCGTAAGCGCGGCCGAGCGCGATCCAGGCCTGAAAATTGATCGGGTCCAATCCGCGGGCTTCTTCGAGAACCACGCGCGCCTCACGCGCGCGGCCGCGTTCAAGCAGAGCCTGCCCCAGATTCACATAAGGCCGCGCGCAGTCCGGGCAGCACCCGATGGTGTCCGACCAGAGGGACACACTGTCGCGCCACACCGCGGTGCGTTGCACGGTCATGGCGCCGAACCCAAGACAGATTAGAGCCAGAAAGACCGCGTACCCGGAGCGCACGCGCGGCCCCGGCAGCGCAAATCCGCGCGGGCGCTCGAGCAGCAGAGCCGCGGCCGCCATGCACAGCCCCGCGTTCGTCATATACGCGTAGCGCTCGGAAAACACAGCGCCGAACGGCACAATATTGGACACGGGCGCGAACGCGAACAGGAAGAAGAAAATTCCAAAACTCACGCACGGCAGAATCCGGCGCGCCGCGGGCGCGCACACGCACAGCAGCCCGGCCA
>JAGUYV010000158.1 GCA_020061125.1 bacterium
GCCTGAATCGTCCAGAGCCGCGGGCGCTCGGGTTTTGGTCAGCCCCTGCCCGGCCGCATCCAGGGCGCAGAACAGAACCCCGGCCAGAGCGCACAAAAAAAACGCGGCGCGCAACGCCGCGGCGCATCGTCTGAAAACATGGCCAGCGTGTCTGTCCATATATCACAATATGATAGCCCCGGCCATGCCGCCGGGCAACAGGACCCGATCCGTGATCCCGCGCGCTGCGAATCGGGAATCGGGGATTGATAAAGAATTTCGAATTTCTTTGAAAATGGTTATTCACGGCCGCCGCGCCGGGGGTCCGCGACGCCGCGCGCGCCATGGGTCATTTCCTGAACTTGTTGAAATCGGGTTTCCGCTTTTCGAGGAAAGCGGACATGCCTTCGCGCAGTTCGTCGCTGCCGTAGGTGGCGGCGAGCATCTCGATGCCGTGTGTGAACGAGGGCAGGAGTTTGTCGGATTCGAAATTTATGGAGATTTTCGAGATGCGCAGGCTCTGCGGACTCATCTCCAGAATGCGCGCGCACCACTGGTCCACGGCCTGGCCGAGTTGCCCGTCCGGCACGGCTTTGTTGATCCATCCGAGTTGCTCTGCCTGCGCGGCGGTGTAGCGTTCGCACAGGAAAATGATTTCCCTGGCCTTCTTGTCGCCCACGCAGCGCGGCAGAAGCTGCGTGCCGGCGAGCACGGGCGTGCTGCCCACGGTGGGGCCGACCTGGCCAAAGATGCTGCGGGCCGTGGCGATGGACAGGTCGCACACCATGTTGATCTCGTTGCCGCCGCCCAGGCAGTAGCCGTCAATGGCGGCGATCACGGGCTGGGGCGCGTTGCGGATGGTGTGGAACAACTGGAACAGCCGGGACACGAACACGCGGCCGGTGTGCGGGGTAAGCTGCTGCATTTCCCTGATGTCGCCGCCGCTGCAGAACGCTTTGCCGCCCGCGCCGCTCAACACGATCACGCCCACGGATTTGGAATCGGACGCGGCCTGAAACGCGTCCTGCAATTCGTCGAGGGTCTGTGATCGGAAGCTGTTGAAGGACTCGGGCCGGTTGATGGTGATGCGGGCCTCGTTGTCGCGCTTTTCGTAAATGATGTCCTCGTACATGGAAAACCCTCCCCACGCTCGGGCATGCGGCGCGCGCGGCGCGGATGCCGTGCAATGTGTCTGGGGACGATTATATCACGAGGCCGCGCGTCACGGCTTGGGAGCGCCGTCCGCGCCGGATTTCGCCGCGCCGCTCACCACCTGCTGCATCATGAAGGACAGGAAGCGGGAGCGCAGGGTGTCGTTTAGCATGGCCTGGCGCGCGGGCGGCAGTGTGAGCACCGCGTTCACGAAGCGGCGCATGAACCGCTGGTCCGTGCGGGATTCGTCGTCGAACATGAGCGCGCCCAGGGAGCCTCGTTCGAGGGCCATGGACACCACGCGCTCGATGGTGTTCTCCGGGGTGATAACGCGCGCGGGGCGCGGTTCCATGTGCATGCAACCGGGCTTGCACGCGCCCACGCACACGCCGCAGCCCAGGCAGAACTTCTCATCCACCACCGCGCGCTGGCGCACTTTGCCGTCCGCGCGCGTGTATTCCTGCATGGAAATCGCGCTGATGGGGCAGCGCTGCGCGCACAGGCCGCAGCCCTTGCAGGCGTCCGCGTCGGGCGCGGCGATGAAGCCGCTGGTGTTCATGGTGAAGGGAATGCCGTGCACATTGGTGCCGCCCAGCACGCCGCAGTGGCACCCGCAGCAGTTGCAGATAAACCCCACATTCTCCTTGACATTGTCCCCCATCTGCACCAGCCCGAGTTCGCGCGCCTGCGCGAGCTTCTCGAGCATCTCGGTTTTGGACGCGGCCCGGGCCAGCTTGTGGCGGATGAGGTAGTCCGCGCCGTCTCCGATGCTCATGCAGATGTCCAGGGGGAACTCGCAGGGTTCATCGGTGAGCGCGCCCTTGTGGCGGCAGTAGCACATGGTGATGGCCCGTGTCTCGTGGGCCTCGACCACCGCGGTGGCGCTCTCGTAGGGCAGGATGCCCGCGCGCTGATCATCGGTGAGCGCGGTCTCGTGCACCAGGGCGCGGCCAAGCTGCGTGCGGCCCCGGAACACATTGTGCCCGAACTCCTTTTGCTCGAACATGTACTCGTGGAAAAGCTGCGCGAGCTTCTTCTGGTCTATATCGTCGCGCTTTGTCATCAGAGAGAATTCGAAGAACCCGACCACGGTGGGTGCGAGCAGGTAGTAGGTCTTCCCGTTGTCCGGGTTGAGCATGTCCATGACCAGGCCCTTGTCCGCCATCTTTTCGAGCATGGGCCGCAGCGCGGACTCGTCCACGCCCGTGTAGCGCGAAATTTTGTCCACGCTCGCGGGCTTCTGCGGCATCTTCGCGGCCACGGCCGCTTCCTCTTCGCTGAACAGGATGCTCAAGATTTCAAAGAGCGAGCGCGAGCGCGGCGCGCCCACGGGCATGCGGTCCAGCCTCTTGCGAAGGCGGCGGTACACGACTTTGACTTTGGGTTGCTCGGACATGAACGGATGGCTCCCTTCGAACGCACGGGTCTTGTGGCGGGCGGCTGACGGCCTGTCTCCCTATTTTAAGCACGAAACGAACAACGCGCCAAACAAATCTAAATCGCGCCGCGGGGCCCCGGACACGCGCAAAATTGCATATTGCTCCGCGCGCGCCCGCTCCTGTATAGTATTGCTCATGAACACACAGCAAACACACAGCGAACAGTACGGGCTGGGCCGCAGCCTGCTCTATTGCTGCGGGCAGTTCGGCGGCAACATCGTGAATATGATCGCCACGGGATGGCTGGTGTATTTTTACACCACCAAAGGACCGGGGCACGAGGTGTACATTTCGTCGGCCGTGTTCGGCATCGCCTTCATGATCGGCCGGTTCGTGGACGGCATCGCGGATCCCCTGGTGGCGTACTGGAGCGACAACACGCGCTCGCGCTGGGGCCGGAGGCGGCCGTTCCTGATCTTCGCCACGCCGCCCCTGGTTCTCACCTTCATTCTCCTGTACAAACCCATCTTCCCCGCGGGCAGCACGGCCATCACTGTGTACACCATCGCGCTCATGGGCCTGTTCTACATCTTCTTCACCCTGGTCATGGGGCCGTACCTTTCGCTTTATCCGGAACTGGTGCCGGACAGCAACGAACGAGTTCGCGTGTCCACATACATGGCCGTGTGCATGATGCTGGCCACCGCGTTCCAGGGCATGATCGTGCCGAAATTCGTGGATGTGAATTCGCCGCTCTATCTGGGCTATTTCAAAGCGGCCGTGCTCGCGGGCCTCATGTCTCTGGCGTTCGTGTACATCACCGCATTCACCGTGCGCGAGAAACACACGCAGGCGCCCGCGAAATCCGAGGCCTCCTACAGCATGTTCCAGGCCTTCGCGTGGACCCTCAAAAACCCCGCTTTTCTGATCTACATCGTCTCCTCGGTTTTCCAGTACATCGGATTC
This sequence comes from bacterium, assembly GCA_020061125.1. Lineage (GTDB taxonomy): Bacteria > UBP15 > UBA6099 > UBA6099 > DSWB01 > DSWB01. The sequence goes on from JAGUYV010000158.1 coordinate 3,477, forward strand.
GCGTGCATCACCGCGTCCATCCCGTTCTTTGCAACCCGGCTCATGGGCCAGACCGAGGGATTCGTCACCACCATTTACCTCACCCTGTTCCCGGGCATCGCCGTGTCCTTCGTCATCATCAACATGCTCACGAAAAAATTCGAGAAGGCGTTCCTTTACAAAATCGGCCTTCTGCTCCTGGCGCTGTTCATGCCGCTGCTGTACTTCGTGGGGCGGGTGGACCTGCCGGTCAGCCCCGTGGCCGCGGGCATCATCCTCATGGCGCTGATGAGCTTCCCCATCGCCATCAACCAGATCCTGCCCATGGCCATTCTGGCGGACATCGCGGACTACGATGAAAAACTGTGCGGACACCGGCGCGAGGGCATGTACTTCGGCATGCAGGGCCTGCTGCAGAAGATCGCCACGGGCCTGTCCATGGGCATGCAGGGCGTGCTGTTCCAGATGTACGGCAAGGAAATTCCGTCCGCGGCGTGCGGCGGGCCGGACTGCTTCCTGGGCGTGAGCCTGCTCGGACCCATCGCGGGCGCTCTCGGCCTTCTCGGATTCTTCATCTTCCTCAAGTATCCGCTGGACGAGAAAACCAAGGACATCAAGCGCAGGGCCGCATAGCGGCGCCGGGCCGGAAAGAGGGCGCGGTATGCACTCGTATCTCGCATTCGATCTGGGCGCGGAAAGCGGCCGCCTCATGCGCGGCGCGCTCCACGGCGGCAGGCTCTCTCTCGAACCGGTTCACAGGTTCCCCAACCTTCCCGTGCGGCGCGGCCCCAATATGTGCTGGGATACGGCCGCGCTGTTCCGCGAGATGTTGGCCGGACTCGAAAAGGCCGCTCCGGACCCGAGCACCCCGGAATGCCTGGGCGTAGATTCCTGGGGCGTGGACTTTGTGCTTCTGGACCGGAACTCCGAACCCGCGGGACCGGCCGTGACATACCGCGACGCGCGCACCGCGGGCATGATCCGCAGCTTCCTCCGCAACATGCCCGAAAAAGAACTCTACGCCCGCACGGGCATCCAGTTCCTGGAGATCAACACCCTGTTCCAGCTTCACTCTCTGGCGGTGAATGCGGATCCGCAACTCGAAGCCGCGCGCGCCCTGCTGCTCATCCCCGATTATTTCCATTTCCTGCTCTGCGGAGAAAAGCGAACCGAGCACACCAACGCCACCACCACGCAACTGCTGAACATCGAGTCCCGGACCTGGGATCGTGATATTCTGGCCGCGGCCGGGATTCCGGATCATATTTTTCAGGACATCGCGCCGCCCGGAACGCGCCTGGGGCATCTTCGCGGGGAGATCGCGGACCGGACCGGGCTACCCGCGATGCCCGTGGCCGCGCCCGCC